>CAJOQX010000312.1 GCA_905236865.1 Candidatus Rifleibacteriota bacterium | reverse complement strand
TGTAAAAAATACAGCTTATGTAAGCTATAACGGTGAATTTTCTTTTAATGAAATGGAGCCAAGACAGCAAGTTGTAATTTATTGTACTAATGCTTCAAATTCCAATCTTGTCTTTGAATGGATGGGAGCTTCGACTTCAGGTTTAACAGGGCAAATAAATGTAACAATAGACATATATTCAACAGCTCGCTCCTTAATTGCCAGAACATTAAGAGATAGATACGGCAGGAGAGTTAAACCTGAAGCTATTAACGATGAATATATTATTCCAACAATAAACGCAATAACTGAAGTTATTGAAAAAAATCCAGAATTACTGAGTAATACTCCTCTATCAGAAATAGACAGCATAAAAACAGCTTATACAACAATGGCAGATTCGCTGAGCAATGGTAATTCAGGTGCTTTCCCAAATGAACAAGTTTTTCTTTTTTATTTTGCTGGTGACAATGACTTATGTTTTTCTATGGAAAATACCGTTAATAGTATTGCTGAAGTTGGTTTGCCATCAAGCACTCAAATAATAATTGCTTTTGATACGATGAATTCTTTACCTATTCTTAATAAACCAGGAGCGGCTAGATATAGACTTAACGGCAATAACTTAGAAATACTCAATGATTTAGGAAATCTCGATTCTACAAATTCTGATTATTTAGAAAAATTTATTGAAGTTTCTATGCGTGAATATCCTGCTAAGAATTATTCTCTCATATTAAATTCTCATGCTGGTGGTTGGCGTGATAGAGAGAAAAAAACTAGTTCTACTAGAGCTGTTTTTATGAATGATGCAACTTCGTTAGCTACTGGAACACTTATCGATATATCGAATGGAATTGAATCAGCGTTTACAGCTTTAAATGCTACTAATCGTAAATTTGATATGATTGTATTGGATGCTTGTAATTTAGGCTGTATAGAAACGGCTTATCAGTTAAGTAATTATGCTGAATATACTGTTTTTTCTGAGGCATTAATGCCAGCTACTGGTATTCCTTATGCTAAGTTTTTTAAGGAAGTGTCAGATAAAGGAATTAGCAATTATAGTAATTATGACAAAGCAAAATTATTATGTGATTTATACGTAAAAAAATATGTAGATGTTCCCAATATTACAGATACTGGAATTAGTATAATAGACAATTCTGCCATGACGGAATTTATTAATTGCTGTAATACTTATATTTCTGCTATATATTCAAAAAAAGATGCTTACTCATCGGTTATTTATAATCTTCGTACAGCTCAAACAATCAACGATGGTGAAGAAAATTCTGGAAGTATAATACAAAACTTTTCACCCTTGAATGAGTTTGTCGATTTTAAACAACTAGTCTATGAATGTCATGATAAATTATTAGATGTAAGGATAGAAAGCGAAGCTTTCAAAATTTGTTTTGATTCTTTAATCAAATATAGTAAATACTCTAATAATCTAAGAAACGCTAATGGACTTTCTATAACTTTTCCAGATAAGGAAATATATAATGTTTATTATAAAGGTTTTTTACCTGCTGATGAGTATTTTCATTTAAAATTCAATGTTTTTACAAAATGGGATGAATTGCTAGAAGAAATGGAAAAATGAGATTTCAAAAAAATTAAGAAACAAGTTTTCTCTTATTTTTTCGGTTCTTTATTTTTCTTCCTAATCCCAAAACGGTTCTAATGGTTGCTCTAAATAATCCGTATAGTCCAAAACCCCAAGTTGCAAAAAACAAAGTAATTGGTGGATTAATAAAGAAACAGGCTACTATTATTATAACGCCTATAATGCGCTTTGTTCCTGTTTTTGGTGTCTTTTTCATTGCAGGATATTCTATTGTACTAACCATTAGAAAAGCAGTAATTACAACAATATAAGGTATAGCATTTTGTGGAATCTGCATAAATCCAAAATATTGTAATTCAAAAATGACCATAGTGGCTAATATTCCAGCTCCACCAGGTATTGGCATACCTTCAAAAACATCTTTCTGAGAATGTGGGGTAACATTGAATCTAGCTAATCTAAGTGCACCACAAAGAACAAATATTGTTACAACAATCATTCCTACCAAAGAGTTGCTATCTTTGAAATATCGGCAATAGACTAAAAAGGCTGGAGCAACACCAAAGCTTACTAAATCACATAAAGAATCTAATTCTGCTCCAAAAAGAGATTCCACAGAGGTTAATCTTGCTAATCTTCCATCGAGTATATCAAAAATATTAGCAACCAAAATTAGCCAGCTTGCAGTAAGAAATTCACCTTGAAAAGCCATTAGAATAGACAGAAATCCACAAACCAAATTCATTGAAGTACAAGTATTTGGGATAATAGATAAATGCTTTCTAAGTGCTCTCTTTCTTTTTTCTTTAGGGGTTAAATTATCTTCAGTTTTTGCTGTTTCTGAAACTTTATCTTCGGACTGATTAAATATTTCATCTGTTTTTTCAGATTCATTTAAATCTGTTACAGAAGAATTCTTAATTTGATTGTTTATATTTTGATCGTTTTCCATTATTATCTTCTAGCTATTACAGTTGAAGCTCCAGCAACATTCTGTCCCTTCTTTACTTCAATTTTAGCATCTAGTGGCATAAATATTTCTGTTCTAGAGCCAAATCTTATTAAACCAAATCTTTCCCCTAGTTCTGTTTCATCACCAGGATTTTTCCAACATACTATTCTTCTTGCTACTAAACCAGCAATTTGTTTTACAAGAATTCTGTAACCATCTGGGCTTTCAATCCCAACAGCATTCTGTTCATTGTCTGTAGAAGCTTTTGGCTCAAAAGCACACAAAAACTTACCTGGAACATACTGCCTATAAGCAATTTTCCCTTTAATTGGGGATCTGTTGATATGAACATCTAATAAAGACAAGAAAATAGTAACTCTCTTAGCGGGTCCGTCAATGAATGGAGCATGTTCAACGGTATCGATATCGATAACTCTACCATCAGCTGGTGATACTATCAAACCATCACCACTAGGTATTCTTCTTTCGGGATCTCTAAAAAAGTAAAGCGAAAAAGCAGAAAGAGCATAGAATATCCTACCAATCCATTTATTTAAATATGAAGTTATAATTCCTAATAATATGAATATTCCTGCAAATTTAAACCCCTCTTTATGAATAGGACTTCTCATTTATACTGCTCCTTACTTTTAAATTAAAACATATTATAATTCTATTTTAAATGTTATGTCAATGATAGGATATATTTTTTATTTAGTTTACCATAATAGTTTTCATTTCTCTTGCTTGACAAAAAAAGCAAAAGAGCATAAAAGATAAAGAATTGAAAATAAACAGGTTTTTAATGGCTAAAAATACTAAAAAATTAGATATGGTCAAAGGTTCATTATGGGACAAAATTCTGTTATATGCTATTCCTTTAGCTGTAACAGGTATTTTGCAACAGCTATTTAATGCAGCCGATTTAGCTGTAGTCGGTCAATTTAGAGGACCAAACGCTATGGCGGCAGTAGGGAGCAATGCACCTGTTATAAGCTTACTCATTAATTTTTTCATGGGAATTTCTTTAGGAACAAATGTTGTATTGGCAAATGCTATTGGTGCAAAAGATGAAAGCAGAATAAAAAAGTGTGTTCATACTTCAATATACACATCAGTAATCTGTGGAATATTTCTAACAGTATTCGGAGAGTTAACGGCAGGTTATATTCTTGAAATGATGGGAGTTCCAGAAGAATGTTTCAAACAAGCTTTACTATATTTAAGAATCTATCTTCTAGGAATGCCTGTAATTCTTCTCTATAATTTTGAAGCTGCAATCTACCGTTCAGTAGGAGATACTAAGACTCCTATGATTGCTTTAGTCATTTCAGGAATAACCAATTTTTTGCTAAATGTTGCACTAGTATGTGGGGCAGGGATGAGTGTTGATGGAGTGGCAATAGCAACTGTCACATCAAACGTAATTAGCTCTCTATTCTTGCTGAATGGTTTATCTAAGTCGGAGTCAGATGTTTATGTTGATTTTGGTCAATTAAGAATTACCAAACCTATTCTTATACGTATTCTAAGAATAGGTATTCCTGCTGGTATACAGTCTATGATGTTTGCCTTGTCTAATTTGGTCATTCAAGCTTCCATAAACAGTCTAGGTTCAAGAGTAATGGCTGGTTCGGCTGCGGCTTTAAATGTAGAAATATTTGCTTTTTTTGTTTTATCTTCGTTTGGACAGACTTGCACGACTTTTGTTGGACAAAATAACGGAGCTCACCAGTATAATCGTTGTAAAAAATCAATGTTTATATGTATGGGCTATAGTTATTTGTTCACTGCTATAGCTACATTTCTAATGCTTTTTTATTATAAACCTCTATTAGGACTGTTTTGTAAAGAATTAGAAGTTATTGAAATTGGCTACATCAGACTTTATTGGTTGGCAATAGCTTTTGTTTTTTCTATAATGCAAGATATACTATCTGGTTATTTAAGAGGTTTTGGACAATCATTATGGCCTGCTTTAATTAGTTTGGTAGGAATATGCGGTTTTAGAGTCTTTTGGATTCTAACGATTTTCAAAAATTCGAGAACTTTTCCAACTATAATGAAATCATACCCTGTAAGCTTAGGTTTAACTTCATTTGCAATTATACTATTATGTGTAATATTGAAAAGAAAAGGAAAATTGGGAATTGAAAGATGAGAAATGATTGATGTATATTCCCGATTAAAAATAAAACTTAGATAAAGCTTTGTTTAATAGCTTTTCCACAGATTTTGAACTTATTGTTGCTCCTGTTATAGCATCAACTTTTGTTTGTTTTTGAAGCTGCATATTAGTAAATTGTTTTGTAAACTCTTCTTCACTTATTTTGCTTCCAATTCCTGCTGTTTCTTTTTGTTCTGTAACTTTTAATCCTAGAATTTGATTCTTTTCTTTATCTACGACAAAAAGTATTTTTATTTCTGACCACATTCCGATACCTGTAGCTTCGCAAGCAAATATAGTTGGATTTGTAACATTTTGCCATACTTTAATTTTCCCTTTTGAAATTTGATTATATTTTTTTGAAAAATATTCATAAAAATCTTTTGTTGTTTTTTCACCTAATATGTCTAAGATTATTTTTATTGAGTTTGATGTAAAATCTGTTCTGTCGCCGATAGCCAATTTAGTGCCACTTAATAACAATGTACAAATAAAACTTAAAACTAGCATAAATTGAAATTCTTGCCATAGACTTCTTTTATTCATTTTTACTAATTCCAATAATGTCTAATACAAGAGGAGTGGTAACTTGAGCTATTAAAAAGCCATAAGCTGGAGCAAGAATATTTGAAGTATAAAAAATCATAATTAGAGCAAAAAAAGTAAATATTATTGAATTGATTATTTGCCCTTTTACGGACTCTGGGAGTGTTGTCAAGTCTGAAATTCCACAGAGTATAAGGGATGGCATTATTCCAAAGAACAATATATTGGTTGGTGGAATTGGAATTTTGCTAAATGGCATTAATAAATTAACCAAGATAAAAAGAAAAAGGATATTTGATATACACCAAATAATTTTTCTTTTAAAGATAATTGCAAAAGATAGAGAAGCTAACAGAATTACAGACCCAAAGCAACTACCAGGAATTGCAGGCACTGTTCCCTTAAAAGAAGCCAAAAAAGATTCTTGTGGGGAAACTCTAGCAAATATTTTTCGTATATCTGTTCTTGGCGGTATTCCAGCAGTCCATATTTTATAGCCTTCATCACCATTAGGAAAAGGGATAGAGGGTTCTGTCACACCTATATCGCTATAACCGTAAAGTAAAAATACAACTGTCACTATTATAGGGTTAAATATGTGTTTGCCGAAACCTCCAAAACTAGTTATTGTTATTAGATAAGATATTATTAAAATAGTTGGAATTAGCCATAGAGGAAGAGCGAGTGGAATAAATAAAGGGAAAAGCAAAAACAAATGCCAGCAAAAAGGTTTGTCAACTCCTTCTGGATCATCACCTTTTTGAAATAATAATCTTAAACACCAGATAGAAGCACCTGTAACAAATGAAATAACTGCTCCAGCAAGGAATTTTAAACCATATAAACCTGTTGAATTAAAATATATAATAAATAAAAATATGGCAAGACAATAGCCATAAGCTCCAAACTGAGTTTTAGATTCAATTGTTTTTTTTAATTTTACATTTATTTCATTCAATTTATTTACTCTTTTGTTTCTTATTTCTCAATTCTCCTCTCTCCTCTCTCATCTCTAAATATACATATTACTCATACTTGCCTTATTTTTCAAGGTATGATAATATTTTTAGACTTAATACAGAGGAGATTAATCAAATGTTCTGTCCAGTATGTAAAGGTGAATTTAGAGAAGGTTTTACTCATTGTGATGAATGTAATGTTGATCTTGTTGCTAGTTTAGACAACATCAGCACTAAAATAGAAGGGGAATTTATGCTTTGTCCACATTGCAACAAGGAATTTCATAATGGTGAAACAATTTGTTCTGAATGTGGTTTGAAACTGTTTAGAGCTGTTAAAGATAAAAATGATGAATATGTATTTCTTGAAGAACCAAAAATTGAAAGAGGTGCTCCAGATTACGAATTTAGCAATCTTTGGAAACATTATAGTAGAATAGATCCGACGAAAGCCGCTGTTGTTCTTGAATCAATGGATGGCGAAATGCTTAAAAAGGTTATGGATTTGTTAGATAAAAACGAAATAGACTTTATGTTCCTAGAACCAAGCGAAGCAGCAAGTTCTTTAGGAAGTGTGTTTGGTATGAACAGTCCATTAGAACGCCCTTTCCCAAAGATTATTGTTAATCAGGAAGATGAAGAAAAAGCTCTTTCTTTGGTTGCAAATAGTTCTGAATTAGGTCTTTTCGATGTTCCAGAAGAACTAATGGGTGACGATGACGAAGGAGATAGCGAAGAAGAATAAGTTTTTTCTCTTAAATATTTAGTAATAGAAAAAAGGGCAAAAGTTTTATCTTTTGCCCTTAGTTTATTTACTTTAATTCTGAATAACCAAATATGGCGTCAGCCATTTCTCCTTTAGTCCCGTCTTCCCTTTCAAAGCTGCCTCTAAGAACAATAGAATTGCCGTTTACATCATCATCAGCATCAAAACATTCAAGGTTCAAAGCTTTAATACCTAATTCCTGAAGTGTATTAAATTCATTCTTTGACATTTTTCCATCGCCGTTCAAATCACGATATAATTTTAGATTTTTATAGATAGTATCTTTGCTGTCTATTTTTCCATCGCCATTTTGATCATATTTAGCAAGTTCTTTGAAGCCATTTTTTGCTCCATTCTGATCGCCGAACAATTCTTTACCATTGTCTATTTTATTGTTTCCGTTTTTGTCGTAAACAAGCATTGCAGTATTGCCTTTAACCCATGCAGTGCTATCTAGCTTACCATCGGCATTAATATCAAACAAAGAGCCTTTTCCTGCTTGAGTTAAATTGATACCTTCGCCAGAAAGATCGAGAAGGATTGGATCACAGCCTTGTAATGCTAATTCCTGCAATCTCATATAAGAAGAAGAATAAGTGTTTTGTGTACTTACATTACTTGCTGAAGATGCTCTTGAAGTATTGTTACTATTATCTTCTATCGTTGTAGAACTACTGTAATGCAAAGCTTTTGCTTCATAAGTAAATGTAGTAGAATTGATGTTTAATGCACCGTTTCCACCTTCTGAACCTTTCGCTTCAGAATTATTATTTGAAACAGAATTAGAATTGTCAGATTTTCCATAACCAAAGAAATTCGAAATTGCATCTGTGAATTGAGAAGCCAAAGATTTATCGTTAGAAGCTTCTTCGGCAGATATATTTGTGAAATTCATTGTTAGTTTGTAAGATGAGTATTGAACTTTTTGAATTCTATTACCATCTTGAACAGTCATTTCACCTGTAACTTCTTCAATTCTAATAGAAGCACTTTCTGCTATGTTTAAGCCTGATAATTCATCTTCAGATGGAGTGTCTTTGAATTTGCTTAATAAATCGCCGAACATATCATCGAAAGAAGTTTTTAACTGATTGTATTCTTCATCGTTTCGGCTAATTAACCTAAGCATTTTGTCAGCTTTGTCTGATAATTTTGACTGTATTGATGAATCAGAAATTGGCTTATCTGCTTTAACATTAACGCTAATGCTTAGTTTCGAAGCAGCACTTTGCTTGTATTCTGAGAGAATACCCATCATTTTTGTTTTTGGGGAAAGATGAAGAGCATCTGAGATACCATTAGTAGATTTTGTACTGTTAGTTGCATTTGTACCAGATATTTTTCCGCCCTTACCAATTCCATGGTTTGCTAAAGTGTTTTCCATGAACTTGATAAGGTTGTACCCAGTATTTTTAGATTGTTGTACAGACATTATCTAACTCCTCCTTGAGTGAATTGCTACATCCTATAGCAAGGAAAAAAATAAAAATATTTTCCTAAAATCTATATCGGCATAAGTGACAAAAAAGTTTAGTACTTTTTAAAAAAAAATTAATTTTTTTTATTTTAGTGTACAAAAATGAAATGAATATTAAATTTTATAATATTATCCAATCTGTTGGAATTAAATCATCAATAGAAAAATTTTTATCATTGTTCCAATATTTTGGAGCAATAACAATTTTATTTTGGTTTTGGTTAAGCCATGCAGCCCACCAACTAAATGTACTATTTGCTATTATATTATGTTTGCACAAACTCATAAGTTTCAAATCCCAACAACTGTTTTCTCCACTGTTAATATCAACGATAGTCGTTTTATGATTTAATTTCATATTTTCTTTTACCCAATCTGGTTCATCAGAAAAGATAAAGAATTCTGGATTATTAAGCTTTTTTTCAATCCAGCTTATTGCTCTGTCATAATAACCATCTTTAAAAGGATTGCGGAAATATTCCCTAGCCCCGTTAGTTGTTAAGTAGTCGCCTCTTCTAATGTGTAAAGAAACAGATTTTTCTGAAGAGGTTATTTCATTAACCATAGATTTATTTGCATCATTCATTTCTGCTTTGAAAGAAAAATCTTTTAATAAAGTGTCACGAATACCTTCAAAATATTTATAACTATTCCAATAACCTTTTAAATAAACTTTTCCTTTCAATTTTAAAACTTCGGCATCAAATCTAATGTTTTTTTCTGTATAAACATAAGAGAAAGGCTTGCGAATATAATCTTTCACTCTTATCCAAGGTATTTTTTCTATCAATAGACCTAATTTTTTATCTAAAGTGCCATTATCAAATAAAAAGATATCTTCTTTTGAAGCCAATTCAGCTTTAACATTTAATTTATTGAGTTCATAAGGTCTATAGTAATTGTCAAAATATGTCAAATCAAATTTAATAGGGAGGTTTCCATTAATTATGCTTAATTTTTTGGCTAAGGCATACTGATACATTTGATTGCCTAAGCCACCCCAAAGTCTAGATAAAATAAAATCATTCATAGTATTTTTCCCGTTTTTTATTAGATTATAAGAAAACAAAAATAATTTCAATACGAAATTATTTTTTTGGTAGGGCAAAAGTAAACTTTTTCTTTTGTTAATGAGGCTTTTGAAGATAGTAATTTGCTATAATGGTAGTGAGACTCGAGACAATTTAAGAGTTTAGAGATGAGAGAAAAGGGATTTGTTTTAGTTAACGATAGTCTATGTTATAACCGTCATTGCGAGCCTGCCGTAGGCAGGCGTAGCAATCTAGAGGTTAGTCATAAAAATATTTATCAAACATTAGAAATTTTCTTATAGCAAAAACTTTCATAAGCTAAACAATTCTCTAATCTCTTATCTCTCTACTCTAATCTCTTATTAACAGAGGTCGAAAGAGGAGAAATATGTCGAACAAGATATTTTTTAGTAACTATTGTAGTTGTTTTTTTTCGAGTTTTTATTGTTTCTTGCTTTGTGTTATTATTACTTTGAAAATATAATAAAAAGGAAATAAACCTTGTCGGTAAAAGCAAACGTAATATCAAATTATATAGGGCAAATCAGCATAGCGGTCCTAAATTTTATATTCATACCAACGTACATAAAATACATTGGTGTAGAGGCTTATGGACTAGTTGGTATGTTTGCTGTTTTGCAAATAGCTTTAAATACTTTTGACGGATTTGTTATACCCTTAATTAGTCGGGAAATGTCATGTTATATCGGGGGTAAGAAAAGCTTAGAATCCTTAAGAAATCTTCTTAGAACAGTTGAAGTTATTTGTTTTATTATCGGATTAATATTTGTAACTATTGTTATATTCAGTGCTGATTTTTTTGCTAACAATTGGTTTGTCGTTGAAAAATTACCAAAAGATATAGTTGCAGATGCTATAGTTATAGCTGTTTTTGTAGTTGCTTTACGTGCTTTGGAAGATTTGTATAAAGGTGTATTAATAGGATTACAGGAACAGGTATCTCTTAATATTATAAATGTTCTATGTTCTATTGTTAGATTTGTAGGTGTAATATATGCTTTAAAATATTATGAAGCTTCTATAAAAACTTTCTATTACTGGCAACTTTTATCCTCTATATTAACCACTTTTACTTTTATTGTTTTTTGTTACAAGAAAATACCTGGTATGTTGAGATATGCTAGATTTAGAATTGAAGAAGTTAAATCTAATTTAGAATTTTCGGTTGGTAGTTTTTCTAATGCATTTGCAACTTTTATTAATAGTCAAACAGATAAGATAATAATTTCTAAATTATTGCCTTTGTCGCAAGTAGGTTATTATACTTTGTCATCAAGCATAGTTAATGTTTTAGTTATGATTGCAAATCCTGTGATTTTTGCTTTTTACCCAAAGTTGATAACTCTTAGAAGTCAGGAAAACCATGAATTAGCTTCTGATAATTTTCATATTAGCAGTCAAATTATTAATCTTACTTGTGGTGTTGCTGTTTGCTCTCTTATTTTTTATGGAAAATTCATTATCGGTTTTTGGACTCAAAATCCTGATTTGACTTCAAATATAATGCCTTACGTAAAACTATTATCTTTAGGTACGTTGTTGTATGTTAATTCTTGCTTAAATATGCTTATTCCTTATATTGCAGGGAAACCAATTGTCAGTGCAAGAATTACGATTTTTGGCATATTGTTAATTTTTATTTCAACTCTTCCTTTAATTATTCTGTTTAATGGAATTGGAGCTGCTTATGGAAATATTATTCAAAATTTATGTATATTATTAGCTTTCCCTTTCTGCTTCAATTGCTATTTAAAAACAGAACAAAAGAAATGGTTTTTCAAAGATTTTTTTATTCCTAATCTTGTAATAGCAATCCTTTTTTATGGCAGTTCTTGGTTAAATTTAGTGAAAGATTCTACGTTAAAAGATGTTATTATTTGTGTGTTTATAGCTATTGCAATATTGGGTATTTCTTCTTTCGCCTGCGATAAATTAAGAGTTAAGATACGTAGTTTTTGCCATTTTTAATTGTTTTTTGTTTATGCCGTTTGTTATAATATTTTTTATTAAATAACTCTTATGGAGTAAATATGAATCCGCTAATTAGTGTTATAATGAGCTGTTATAACGAATCTGACAAAGAACTTAGAGAATCTATAGAATCTATTTTAACTCAAACTTATTCTAATTTTGAGTTTATAATAGTTAATGATAACCCATCAAATGAAAGATTAAAAAATAGTTTAAATAGTTTTAAATATGATTCAAGGGTTATTGTAATTCATAATAAAACAAATTTAGGTGCTGGAAAAAGTAAAAATGAAGCTTTAAAAATAGCAAAAGGTTATTATACTGCTATTCTTGATGCTGATGATATTGCTTTACCAAATAGGTTAGAAAAAGAAATAGCTTATTTTGAAGAACATCCAGATTGCGATTTAGTAGCTTCTTTAAGGGAAGATATTGATGAAAACTCAAATCCAATTAAATACTCTGTTGGTGTTGTTGTTAAAGATAATTTTATTCCTAAAGTTTTAAAATATGGTGCAATAATTACCCATTCAACAGTCTTGGTGAAAACTAGTATTTTAAAAAAACTTGAAGGTTATCGACTTTTTAAATCAGCCCAAGATTATGATTTGTGGTTAAGAATGGTTAGCCTAAAATGTCATTTTCATATTATAGCAGAACCTCTTGTTCGTTACAGAGTTAGACAAAATGGAATAACAAATTCAAATTATGCAAACTCATATTTTGAATTCAATTATATTAGAAAGCTATATTTTGAAAGAGAAAGAAACAATGGTAAAGATTCTTTCTCTGAACAATATTTAGAAAAAATTTACAGTTTTCCATCATTAAAAAAAGAGCCTATTAATCAGCAATACAAACAAATTTTATCTCTTTCCAAAAATAAGTGGCAGCCTTTTTTATTATTAAAAGTTTTATTAGGAATACTAATAAACAAAGATTGTTTTAAAAACTTAAAAAATATGGTTATTGCAAAAATACTAATTAATAAATCAGCAATGAAGTAACGAAAAAAGTTTGCGTTTGCCATACAACTATTATAATAGTATAAAATTGCAAAAAGTTGCAAATTATGCTAACTTGAAACAATGGAACAAGACAGAGAGATTTCTTCTATAATTGATTTAAAAAGAAAAGATAGCTATTTTCAAGTTTATATTTGGGCTTTGATTCTCACAGCAATAGTTGTTTTATCCCTTTATGTTGGTAGATTTCCTATCACATTCAAACAACTTTTTTCTTGGATTTATTCTGCAATTACCGATTGGAATTCTATAAAAGACGACCAGTTAACTTTTGTCTTGTGTAATATTCGTTTCCCTAGAATTTTGACAGCTATTGTCACTGGAGCTGCTTTGGCTTCGGCTGGTGCTGCTTATCAAGGAATCTTCTGTAATCCAATGGTTTCACCAGATATTTTAGGAGCATCAACTGGAGCAGGTTTCGGAGCCGCTATTGGAATATTGCTTTCTTTACCTGCTTTTGGTATTCAGTTTACAGCATTTACATTTGGGTTAATAGCAGTTGGATTAAGTGTTTTTATAACGGCTTCTGTAGGTAGGGTTTACAATGTTATACTAGTTTTAGTTTTGGCTGGAATGATAGTTTCATCAATGTTTGGATCATTTATTGCTGTTGCTAAATATATAGCTGACCCTTATCGACAGCTACAAGAAATCACTTTTTGGTTAATGGGTAGTCTTGCTTCTATAGACACAAAATCTATGAAAATTGTTATTCCAATTGTATTTATTGGAATAATACTTCTTTATTGTATAAGATGGCGCATAAACATCATGACTTTTGGTGATGAAGAAGCAAAAGCTTTAGGCGTTAATACTACTGCTGTGAGGTTAATTGTTATTATGGCTGCAACTTTAATAACTTCTGCTGTTGTTAGCCTTTGTGGGCAAATTGCTTGGGTAGGTTTAATTATTCCACATTTAAGCAGAATGTTGATAGGTCCAGATTATAATAAGCTTTTGCCTCTTTCTATGTTGATGGGGGGAACTTATTTACTTGCTGTTGATGACATTGCTAGAACAGCAATGCAAACAGAAATACCTTTAGGAATATTAACTTCATTAATAGGTGCTCCATTTTTTATTTATTTGCTTTTAAGGTCTGGTAAAAGAAAATATTGCTAAAAGTAGCAATAAATATGATATAATATTATATATATATTTGGGTTGTCATTTTATATAAAATATAGTTGTTTGCGAATTAATAATGACGTTCGAGTCTATCGCCTTACTTTAAGGAGTTTAAAGTGAAAAAAGTTACTAATCTTTTTTTTAAATATTTTTTAATAATAGCTTTTTTTTCTTCTATATCTGTAATTGCTAATGCAAAAACAATAACAGATATGGCAGGAAGAAATGTAGAAATTCCTGATGTTATAAAAAAGGTTTATGTAAATCATCAGCCTGGAATAGTTTTGATGCATAGTTTAGATTTGGATATGCTTGTTGGTTGGGCTTTTGATCTGCTTCCTGGCGAAAAAAGAATTGTTCCTCAAAAATATCATTCATTACCTGTTTTAGGAACAACAGGCGGAAATAACTCTGCAAATAGAGAAGTAGTTATGGCGGCAAAACCTGATATAGCTATAATGTTTACCTATTTAGAATCTATGACAATTAGTCTAGCAGAGGACTTTCAAAAATCTACTGGTATTCCTGTCGTTATGATAGAAATGAAAGTAACGAGTATTCCTGAAGTTTACAGGTTTGTAGGAAAACTTCTTGATAGAGAAGAAAGAGCAAATAAACTTGCCGATTATTGCGAAAAAATTCTAAAAATATCAGAAAAAGTCTGTAAAGAATTAGAAAAAGAAAAAGAAAAAAAAGTTAAAGTTTATTATGCTCAAGGGCCGAAAGGTTTGAACAGTTCAGCTTCAGGAACTAGTCATGGCGAAATAATCGATATGGCTGGTGGGTTCAATGTTGTGACAAGAGAAAATGCTAGCGATGGAAGAATTTCTGTTAATATGGAACAAGTAATGATGTGGAATCCAGAAGTTATTTTGCTTGCAGACCGCATTCATTCTGTTGTTCCAACAGAAAAAGATGCTACTAAGCTTTTAATTAGCCTTCATGATGGTTGGAAAAATATTAAAGCTTGCAAAGAAAAGAAAGTTTATTTTGTTCCTTGTATCCCTTATAATATTTTGGATATGCCACCTTCTATAAACAGAATTATAGGTATTTTATGGCTTGGCGATATTCTTTACCCTGGTAGATTTACAAAAGATATTCGTAAGGAATTCTATGATTTTTATGATTTATTCTATAACTATAAACCAACCGAAAAGGAACTAAACGAATTTTTATTTTCTTTTTCTGAGTAACTAGAATACTAACTACAATAAGCAATTAGCCTTTGCTCAACCAAAGATAATTGCTTATTCTTTACTTATTTCTCTTATAATTGTCGGTAATGCCTCAATCTTTTTTACTCTGTTCCCACAAAAAGGACAAAACCTAATTCTTTCTACAGTTAATGCACGACAACCTGAACAAACTGCCAAAAAACCAATCGGTGGAAGGTCATATTTCATTGCTGCTATCCAAATTTCATATATTATATATAACAATAACGAAAGCAAAGCTATTATTAAACCACTTAAAGTTAATATGGAAAATTTAAAAAGCATAAAATCAAATGTGCCATGTAAAACAGAGGCTAACAAGACTCCTGCATTCATAAGTAATGCTGTTTTAATAGGAGCTTTTACGATATGAAAAGCTTTTGCTGAAAAATAGCTACAAATGCAAGCAAAACCTAAATGAGCTATGGAACTAACTAAAATTCTTGGAAGAACTACTGTAGATCCATATACCATATAATACTGTATATTTTCTAAGAATGAAAAAGATAAAGCACAACCTGCAAAACTCATGAAAACAAAAGTCGGTCGAAAACCTTCTATTCGGCTGCTAAAACAACAAACTAAATGAGCCGCCATTGCTTTAATGCCTTCTTCGACAAATCCTATAATTCCAATGCAGGCAATTAATGTTATATACCAATCCCTAGGTGTGGATAAAAATGTTCTTAATTCTCCACCTAAATAAAATTCTATAGGAATATACAAAAGGCGGACAAAAAATATTGCCCCAATTCCTGCTATTATTCCTTTTATAAAAGCTTTCTTTAATTCTTTATCTATCCAATGTTTTTTGGCTACATAATAAAATAAAGCTATTGGGAAAACAAGAATTAGGGTAAAAACAATATCGTCAAAAGTTAATTGCAAAACTTTCTATTCCCTTGCAAAATTAGCCTGATAAATAGCTTTGCCATTCTTTGTATTGATATGAAAAACAAAGCCTGAACAATCTTTGTTCCAAACAGGTCTAAAGCTGTCTGTAATTCCTGAGAACTTAAGAATTTCTTCTTTTCCTGTATTAACATCTTGAAGAACAATTACATTATTGCTACCGTCAGAACTCAAAGAACGAGTATAAGCCAAAATACTACCATCTGGAGAAATGTCAGCCATCCAATTTCTAGTTTTGTTATCAACAAGTGCAATAGGTTCTCCTAATGGTTCAACATCAACTTTCATAATATTAGAAACTTTCATTCGTTCTATTATTCTTGTGAAAATTATACTTTTACCATCTGGAGTCCATCTAGGTTCACGATCGTCAACATTGCCTTTGGTAATCTGTGTAACTTTTTTACTATTTAGAAGTTCCATAACATAAATACGATTTTTACCATCACCACGATTAGAAACAAAAGCAATTTTCTTGCCATCGGGCGAAATGGATGGCATCATATTTTTACTTTTACCAGATGTTAAAGCCATACTGTCACGACTTTTTCTATCAAAAAGGAAAATATGTTCTGGTAAAGAGCTATCGCTGGAAAAAACAACCATATTTGAGTCTGGAGTTAATTCTGGAGTCCAAATATTCCCTCTCCAAGAAAAAACTTTAGTTGGATTAGATTTTGCGACTTCCATATTTTTTATATAACATTGGAATGTTGGTTTGCCATTATAATTAGTTCTGTCAGAGGCAAATATCAGCTCTTTTCCGTTTTTTGACATAAATCCGTGATAACTGTTTCTGCTAGAGGTTTCTAACATTTTTATATTTTTGTATACTAAATTTTCTTTTGGTTGCAAATCAGCTTCAGAATAGTCATTAATAATAGTTTCGTCTGTATTAGAGTTTTCTTCAGAAACTGTTTCGTAGTTTGTATCTTCGATTTTTGCAATTTCTGTCGGTTGTGTTTCTTCTATATTAGAATTAACTGTTTCATTGCTAGAAACTACATTTAAACTATTGTTATTAAGTGAAGAAATATTATTATCTTCAGCAGGTTTTTGAACTAATTGATTGTTAGTATTGGTTTCTTGTGTAAGAATTTCATTATTTTCTTTTTGAGTAGGAGTATTAAAGTTTTCTTTTAGAGGAACAGCATTTGTTAGATTTTCTTTTTCGCTAGTTATCGGATTTGATTCATATTGCAACTTTACTTCTACATTAGATGTATTAGTTGTTGCGGTTCCGTTTATAGTATTTTCATTATTGTTGTTTGAAAAATTTTTGAAAAAGGAATGTTTCCAAATATCACCCTTAAAAAAATAATTGTCAAAAAAGCTTCCAACAATAGCTCCTGCCAAAAAAATAAATAGCCCTAAAACCATACGTTTATTTCTTCTTTGTCCTTTTTTTTGAGGTGTATCGCAATCAGGACAATTTGTTTCTTTGCCTAAAAGTTTTCTTCCACATCTAAAACAATACATTATAGACTCCTTTTGTAAATGCAAAATTATTATACCTTATGTTAGAAATAAAGTAAAGTTATAGATTTTAAGGAATCTGGGCTGTTAATTTCTCGCCTCTTTTTTCTAATAAAAGTATAGTAAACTCTCTTAAATATGTTATAATAACAATCTAAAATGTTTTATAAAAAGAAGGAAGCAATGATTAGAAATAAATATCTTATTTTACCTGTTTTATTAACTTTTCTTTTAATGTCTAATAATTCAATGGCTTTTGCTAAAGCCAGAAAAAATCATAAACCTATTTTAAAAATAAAAAACTTGGAGGCTATCAAGATGAATTGTTCTATCGACAACCAGTTGAAATCTGGAAAGACTCTTCCACAAACTGCTGAATGGCAAGCGTTGCAAAAACACTACGAAAAAATAAAAGACGCTCAAATGCGTGAAATGTTTGCCAAAGATCCTGAAAGATTCAACAAATTCAGTCTTAAATATGAAAATATGCTATTCGATTATTCTAAGAACAGAATAAACGAAGAAACAATGAAGCTCTTGGTTGATTTGGCAAAGGCATCTGGCATTGAAGAAGCCAGAGAAAAAATGTTTACTGGCGAAAAAATTAACTGGACAGAAGGCAGAGCTGTTTTACATACTGCTTTAAGAAACAGAAGCAACAAACCTGTTTATGTTGACGGCAAAGATGTTATGCCAGAAGTTAATGCTGTTCTTGCTAAAATGAAAGCATTTTGTGCTAAAGTTCGTTCTGGTGAATGGAAGGGATTCACTGGCAAAAAGATTAAAAATGTTGTAAACATTGGTATTGGTGGCTCTGATTTGGGACCCGTCATGATTACAGAAGCTTTGAAGCATTATGCTGACGGTCCAGAAGTTTATTTCGTTTCTAATGTTGACGGAACAGACTTTGTAGAAACAACCAAGAATCTAGAGCCCGAAGAAACTTTGTTTATTGTAGCTTCTAAGACTTTCACTACACAAGAAACCATGACTAACGCCCACACAGCTAGAGAATGGCTTTTGAAGAAGCTTGGTGAACAAAAGGCAGTTGCTTATCACTTTGTTGCTCTTTCTACAAACAAAGAAGAAGTTGAAAAATTCGGTATCAATCCTGATAATATGTTTGAATTTTGGAACTGGGTTGGCGGACGTTATTCATCTTGGTCAGCAATTGGTCTTTCAATCGCTTTGTCTATTGGTTTCGACAAATTTGAAGAATTGCTTTCTGGTGCTCACGCAATGGATAATCATTTCAGAACGGCACCTCTCGAAAAGAATATGCCTGTAATTATGGCTTTGTTAGGAGTATGGTATAACAATTTCTTTAATGCCGCAAGTGTTGCTATTCTCCCTTATGACCAGTATTTACACAGATTTGCAGCATATTTCCAACAGGGTGATATGGAAAGTAACGGTAAATACGTTGACAGAGAAGGCAATCAAGTTAATTATCAGACTGGTCCTATAATTTGGGGTGAACCAGGTACAAACGGTCAACACGCTTTCTATCAATTAATACATCAAGGAACTAAGTTGATTCCTGCTGATTTTATAGGCTTTGTTAATAGTCACAACAAAGTTGGCGACCACCACGTAAAATTAATGGCTAACTTCTTCGCTCAAACAGAAGCTTTGATGAAAGGCAAAAACGAAGAAGAAGTTAAAGCTGATTTTGCTAAAGACGGTATAACTGGTGAACGTGCCGAAATGCTACTTCCTCATAAGATTTTCAAAGGAAATCGTCCAACCAACTCTATTTTGATTGATAAGCTCACTCCTTATAATCTTGGTATGTTGGTAGCTCTTTATGAAATGAAGATTTTTGTACAAGGTATTATTTGGAGAGTTAATTCGTTCGACCAGTGGGGCGTTGAACTTGGTAAAATTCTTGCTAAAAAGATTCTCAAAGAAGAAAACGAACTTCTTGAAGGCAAAAAAGTTGATTTGTCTACTCACGACAGCTCAACTTCAGGTTTGCTAAAATACTTTGCCGATCACTCAGAACACTAATAATTACTATGGCATATAAATATCAAAATACTTAGTTTCCAGATTCGTCATTGCGAGGCTTCGTAGAAGCCGTGGCAATCCAGTTTTCTATTATTTTTTTGCCGTATAAATAATAATTAAAGTTCAAACGGCTCGTCATTTAATGACGAGCCGTTTTTGTTTAGTTAGAATTTAGTATATAATTCAGTCCAGAATAAGTTGTAATCACTATCTCTTGTATTATTTTGCCAGCCGTGACCAGCATCAAGATTAAGAGCCTTATCAAGTTTGCCATCATATTTGAAACTAGTAAAACCAGACTTCCATTTTAAATTACGAGATATTGTATATCTGTATTCAGCAGTAAAAACATTAGCTTCACCAGAATCTGTTCCTAATGGATTATAGTTGTCGATACCATTTACAGTATCTTTTTGTTCTCTTAATAAATCATAGGCTAGTCTGAAATAATGCTTTGGTCTAGATTTGGGTTTATATTCTACTTGAATCTTAGTATCGGTAAAGTTATGGATATCTCCGTTTATTAAGAAGTTATTCATAACCAACATCAAGTTATCTAATCTGGTAATATCTTCCAATGGAGATTCTGGAGCATAAGCAAGTCTTCTATCTCCACCTAGGAATAAACCACCATGAGCTTCTTTATCAGCAACGTAATAAGATAGTTTTCCTGCAAATTCGCTTTTGGGAACATAATTCAAGGCAACATATCCTATTTTACCATTGTCATCGATATTATTGCCACCGCCAGCAACGTAATCCTGTTTTAACTTAGT
>CAJOQX010000311.1 GCA_905236865.1 Candidatus Rifleibacteriota bacterium | reverse complement strand
TCTACGAAGCCTCACAATGACGGTTATAATCGTTAGTAAAGACGAGAGAGAGATGTTAAGCTCTCATTACCTCTCTCATCTCTCATCTCTCATCTCTAAACTCTTTAATTGTCTTGCGTCTCACTGTCATCCAAAATTAATTCATCATTGCTAGCCTCTGAAAGAGTCGTGGCAATCTATGAAAGCTTCATCAATAAAAGAAGAAGCCCCTTGTATATAAGCTATACTAAGGGGCTTAGGCTTAAAAAATCACGAAGAACAAATCATTCAGCAAAAGGATCATTAGATTCTGTTTCTATAATAACATTATTTCCATCTTTTCCATTTTCTTCTTCTTTAACTTCAACAGGTTTAACTATTGCATCTGTTTCTGTTGGTTCTTCTTTTTCTTTATTAGAGAAAATACTCTTTATGCTATCAATTAACTTAGTTATTGCACTAGTTAATTTTTCTTTTATATTAGCAAAAAAACCTTTAACTTTTTCTTTAATACCAGGCTTGCCATCAGAATCACCTTTGCTTGTTCCTGATTTGCCAGAAGTACGGTTTTCAACATAATCCTTAGCAGCTTTAGAATCTCCAACCATTTCTAACATTTCTTCGTTAGATGCTTTACCAAGAAATACTTCATCAATTACTTTGCAGATTTCGTCAGTTCTAGAAGAATTTTCCTTTACAAGAACCTTAACAAGATCTCTCATATCTCTTTGAGTATTGTATCTTGAATCTACAAAAGCTTGTGTAATAGCATCTTCGCCTAGAAGTTGAGATAAACGATACAACAATACAGCGTTAATAGATTCTGATCTCAATAGTTGATCATAAGTAGCATTTGAAGCAGAAAGATTTGTATAAGATCCTGCTTCCGTTTTTGATTCAACTATAAAATTCTTAGTATGATCAATATAATACTGGGCTACTTTTTCGTTTTCTATCATTTCATTATATTCTGCCCAGCCTTCCATGAAAGAACTCCTAACTTCTGTGATTTCATTAATATAATGCGTACCGTCTAAGCCGTAAGAACCGCTTTCCCTGGTAGTCTGATCCATAAAATGACCATATTCGTGGAAAACAGTAGTGTAAGCATTATCTTTACCGCTAGGAGTTTTATTTGATTCATACTTAAATCTTACATCGCTAACAGAAATTCTTTTCTTATCAGAAGTGGAACAGGGCCAAAAATCTCTTCTAATATTTGGTGCAGTATCGTTCTTATTTGTTGAATAACCATATTTATCGTCTTTGCCGTTATAGCTAGTATCAAATAAATCAAGTTCTACGCTTGGCAAATAGCTTGCACCAGCTCTAGCTTTCATAGAATCTGAAGTTGCTCCTCTGTAAGCTTCTAGTAAACATTGCTGACCGTATTTAAGGTCTTTTTCAGAACTAACGCCCATAGCTTCAAGCAATTCTTTTTCAGAAGAAACTTTAGTTCGTTTCATTAAATAAGCATAGTTACCACTAGTAGATTTAGTTGAATATTTAATATAATTACCATTTCCCATATTTAGACTATCAATATCGACTTTGTCTAAATCAATTACTTCTTCAATTTTTTCATAATATATAGAAATTTCTACATTATCTACAGCAAATGATTGGCTTGGTTGTAAACAACAAAAGCCTAATATTAACAAAATTGCTAACAAACTTCTGAAATATTTGTTCACGGTACAATCTCCTTAAAAAACTTACATCAGTTATTCTACATCATTATACTAGAATAAAAACAAAAAGTTTAAAAAAATTTATCAAAATTTTTTACTATAGATATTGAAAAAACTATAGATTGCCTTGCCTCTTTCAAAGGCTTGTAATTGAGAAAGCAATAATAACAAATAATTAATCACCTATAATAAAAGCATCTTGGATATGTTCTATTTTAGGCTCTCCACTGTTCGGCAAAACTATGCCGACCACATCGAAACGGCAAAAGGTGTCAGCTGGTATTTTTTCTTTTGTCATGTAAAGTTGTGCCATTTTTTCAATCTGACGGCGTTTTTCGTAACCAATAGTTTCCAAAGGTGTTCCATGAACAATATTGCTTTTAGTTCTAACTTCTACAAAAACAAGATATTTGCCATCACGCATTACAAGGTCTAGTTCGCCCCATCTGTGACAACGGTAATTTCTTGCTACAAGTTCATAGCCCTTATTTTTTAAAAAATTTAATGCTATTTCTTCGCCTTTATGTCCTAATTCTTGTTTAAATTTAGAAACTTGGTCCATTTTCGCCTCTCTTTCTGTTCAAATCATAGACTTGAGCAAGAATTTCTGCCATTGCACCCCAAAGTTCGTCAGGTATTTCTACTCCTACAGGCACTTTTGCAAGAGATTCAGCAAGCCCTTTGTTTTCTTTTATAGGAACATCATTTTCTTTTGCCAAATCGACTATTTTTTTTGCGATCAAACCTCTACCTGAAGCAACTACTTTTGGAACTTCGCCTTTAACTCCAAATGCGTATTTGACTGCTACGGCAACATCATCGTAATTGACTTTAGTTTTTTTATCTTCTTTTTCTGCCATAGTCAAGCCTTAAAATCTATTTTAGAGTTTCTTTGGGTATTTTTCATCTCTGTTTTCGTTTCATGGGAAAAGAAATTGCGATGCTCTCTGCCCTTGCTAATAGTAAAATGAACTGATGTATAATTTCCCAATGCTAAAATATTCTCTCTAATTGGGTTGAAAATAGTTCTAAAAGTATCAATGAATCTTTCATCGACCCCAAAATGCACGTAAAGCTCTTTTTCTCTAGTAATTAAAGAAATCTCTGTTTGCCCTAGGTTTGGTGGATTAACCAAAATTCTTAAACAAAAACCTTCTTTGGGACTATCTTTATTTGGAAAAAAAGCTTCACCTTCTAAACAGTCGGGCAAATCCTGATTGCCCCAAAAAACAGGCCATTGAAAATAAATGTTTCCATCATTGTTAGCGTCTGGAAGTTGAGAGAACAGTTCTTGTAACCTAAGATTATCTACTACCTCTTTTGCCAATTCCTTATTTTCTGTAGCTCTTGCTGCTGAAGTTGCAGTATTTGCAAGTTTAACAAGATTTTGCAGTTTCTCTAAAAGTTTGCCAGTATTCCAAGAAGCACGCAGTTCATTTAATGCTTCATCACTAAGATTTGCAAAAAGAGCAGAAAAATTAATCGAGCCGTTTATATATTTTCCGACCATATCAGCATTTTGAAGTGGTATTTTTTTTGAAATCAGCAAACCAAGTAAGTCACCCATATTAACTTTGCCTGGCATATTTTTCATTATTGCGGCTATAAGCTTAAGATTTTCAGGGTTAATCGTTACTCCATAGCTTTTGAGTGTGTTTACCGTTTTTAAATCTAGTTTTGGTAAATCGTTTTCTTGTAAAACCTTATTTGAACTTACTCCTTCTGCATTGTCTTTTATTAGTGCAGGGGTTTTTGATTCTTCGGAAACATTCTTGGTTGCTGATTCTGTAGAAGCATTAGTTTTAGCTTCTTTAGCTGAATTTGTATTTTGATTTGAATATATAGTTCCAGAATTGGAAGTAGATATATTAGAAATCGAAGAGTCCGACATCTTTTGGTTTTCCTTCTTTTTCTCTGTTTATTTCAGCTACTAATGCTTTTAAAGGTTTATAAGACATTCTATGTAAGGGGCAAGGACCGTATTTCTTTAAAGCAGCAATATGAGCTGCTGTTCCATAACCTTTATGAGCCTCGAAACCATATTGAGGGTATTCGAGTGCTAAACGTTCCATTTCTATGTCACGAGCTTCTTTAGCTATAATCGAAGCAGCGGCAACAGAAGCACTCAATGTT
>CAJOQX010000310.1 GCA_905236865.1 Candidatus Rifleibacteriota bacterium | reverse complement strand
TTGAGAATTCAAAAAAAATAAAATTTATATTTGTGTACAAATACATATTGCATAATTAAAAAAAAATCGTTATAATTTTAAAACATATCAAGGTAGGGAGTATTGTAAATGAATTTTTTAAATAAGTTTAAAGCAATTTCGGCTAGTGTAGCTGTATTGTTCTCTTTAACTATTGCTGCTCCAGTAGTTGCAGATCCACCAGCAAAAGTTTCTAATGGTGTTATGATGCAAGGTTTTGGTTGGGACAGTATGGCAGGTGGCGATAAAGGTAATTGGTATCGCAATCTTGAAGGCAAAGCCGAAGATATGAAATCAATTGGTATTGACTTTCTTTGGTTCCCACCAGTTTCTAGATCAGTAAGTAATCAAGGTTATTTACCTGGAGATTATTATGATGTAGGTTCAGCTGGCAACACAACTTTTTATGGTGATGAAGCTTCATTGAAGTCTGCTCTTAAAACTTTGAATGAAAAGGGTATTACACCTGTAGCAGATATAGTTATTAATCACAGATGTGCAAGCCATCAAGACAAGAATGGCGTTTGGAATATTTATAATTTTGCTTCTGGTAAAGCTAAATGGGAACAGTGGGCTGTTTGTTCAGGACAGTTCGGCGGACAAGGCAAACCTGATACAGGCGATGCTTTCCCACCAGCTCCAGATATCGACCATACTAATGCTCAAGTTCGTGCAGACATCATTGAATGGATGAACTGGATGAAAAAACTTGGTTTCAAAGCTTGGAGATATGACTATGTTAAAGGTTATGCTCCAAAATATAATGCTGAATATGATGAAGGAACTTCTCCATTATTCTCTGTTGGTGAACTTTGGACTAATATGAGCTATAGCGGATGCAACTTAAATCCAGATCAGAACGGTCATCGTCAACAACTCTGCAATTGGTTAGACAACAACAAGAGCGAAGTTGCTACTGTATTTGACTTTACTACTAAAGGTATTCTTCAAGTTGCTGTTAAAGGTGAATATTGGCGTTTGAAAGACGGCGAAGGCAAACCAACAGGTTTAATCGGTTGGTGGCCATCAAGAGCTGTTACTTTCTTAGACAATCATGACACTGGTTCTAAACAAAACCATTGGCCTTTCCCAAACAACGAAGTAATGCAGGGTTATGCTTACATTCTTACACATCCTGGTATTCCTTGTGTATTCTATGAACACGTTTATGATTGGAATCTCAAGAATGAAATTAAGAAACTAATTGCTGTTCGTAAAGCTAACAAAATCAATAGCACAAGTAAAGTTGAAATCGTAAAAGCTGAAAATGGTATTTACGCTGCTATTATTGATGGTAAAGTTGCTGTAAAACTTGGTTCTAAAGATTGGAATCCTGGCGATGGTTTTACTCTTGCTGCTAGTGGCAATAATTATGCTGTTTGGGATAAAGGAGCAAAATCTGCTTCAAGATCAGCTAGCGTAAAAAAGTCAACTTCAACTAAAAAGACTACAGCTAGTGCAACAAAGAAGAAGACAACTTCTACTACAAAGAAGTCTTCTGCAACAAAGAAGAAAACCGCTTCTGCTAGAAAATAATTCATAAATCTATCCTTTTAAACAAAAACTCCTTTGGCAAAACAGAGGAGTTTTTTGTTATAATATAATTATCATATAAAAACAAAGAATATCTGATAAAAACTTAACAAAGGAAGTATAAATGGAAAAATCAAAAGTTTATTTTACTGACTTTAGAACTAAAGTAGGTACTAGCCTTTTACAAAAATTAAAAAATCTCTGTTTAGTTGCTGGTTTTAAAAATATTGATATGAAAGGCAAATTTGTTGCCATAAAAATGCACTTCGGGGAACTTGGAAATTTGGCATTCATAAGACCACAATATGTAAAAGTTATTGCGGATTTAGTAAAGGAACAGGGTGGTATTCCTTTCTTGACAGACTGTAATACACTTTATCCAGGAAGTCGTAAACACGCTATAGAACATTTAGATTGTGCAAACTTCAATGGTTTCAACACAATAACAACAGGTTGTCAAATTATTATTGGTGATGGTTTAAGAGGAACAGATGAAGTTGAAGTTCCTGTGAAAAATGGAGAATTTTGTAAAACTGCTAAAATAGGTAAGGCTATAATGGAGGCCGATATAGTTATAAGCCTAGCTCATTTTAAAGGACATGAAATGACAGGTTTTGGTGGAGCAATCAAAAATTTAGGAATGGGTTGTGGCAGTAGAGCTGGAAAAATGGAGCAACATTGCAATGGCAAAGTTACTGTAAATGCCAATTTATGCAAAGGTTGCAGACGTTGTGCAAAAGAATGTGGTTCAAATGCGATAACTTATGAGAATAATAAAGCCATTATAGACAAAGAAATCTGCAAAGGTTGTGGTCGATGTATAGGGGCTTGTGGTTATGATGCAATAAGCAATGAAAATTGGGATGCTGGCGATAAATTAGACAAAAAGATGGCGGAATATGCAATGGCTGTTTGCCAAGACCGACCTTGCTTCCATATTAATCTTGCAATGGATATATCTCCAAACTGCGACTGTCATGGAGAAAACGACGCTCCCATATTACCAGATATAGGGATGTTTGCATCTTTTGACCCTGTTGCCATTGATCAGGCTTGTGTTGATGCTTGTCAAAAACAACAACCAATAAAAAACAGCCAATTAGGAGACAACTTAGCTAAGGAAAATTGGCATCTTCATCATGACCATTTTAAAGATAGCAATCCTAATGTTCACTGGAAAGAAACTTTGGAACATAGTTCTAAAATAGGTTTAGGAAATCTTAGCTACGATTTAATTATAATAAAATAATTAGTACTTGAAGATAGAATAATTTTCAGTTAGGATAATATTAGTTTTTTGGGGAGAAAAATATTTATGGGAGCTTACATTATTATTGGATTGGCATTATTTTTTGTTATAATAATTGGTTATATAGCAAATTTAGTACCATGGACAACTTACTTTCAAAGTGTTTCGGCTGGTTTTCCCGTTTCTGCTAGTCAACTTATAGCGATGGAGTTAAGAAAAGTTCCTGTAAGCTATATCGTAGACCATTATATTAAAGCAAGAAAAGCTAATATAAATATAGAATTATCAAGACTAGAAATGCACTATCTTTCAAATGGTAATATACCAAATGTTATTGATGCTATAGTTAAAGCTACAAGAGCAAACCTAAATTTAGATTTTGAACAAGCTGCCGCTTTAGATTTAGCTGGTCGTAACGTTGTAGATGCTGTAATGATGTGTGTTCAACCAAAAGTTTTAAAAGCACCAGAAATACAGGCAGTAGCAAAAGACGGAGTAGAACTTAAAGTTCGCATAAATATAACAGTTAAAGCTAATCTTAGAACTATGATTGGTGGTGCTGGAGAAGATACTATTTTGGCTCGTGTAGGTGAAGGTATTGTATCAGCAATAGGTTCATCTGCAACTCATTCCGAAGTATTAAAAAGTCCAGATGTCATTACCAAACATGTTTTACAATCTGGCTTAGATGCAGGTACGGCTTTCAAAATTGTTTCATTAGATATTGCTGATATTGATGTTGGAAGGAATATTGGTGCTTATTTGAAAAATGCTCAGGCTATAGCTGATAAACAAGTTGCAGAAGCTAGAGCAGAAGGAAGACGTGCTCTTGCTGAAGCTTTAACTCAAGAAAACAAAGCGGCAGAACAAGAAGCGAAAGCTAAGCTTGTTGAATCTGAAATGAGAGTTCCTCTAGCTCTTGCTGAAACTTTTAGAAGAGGAAAACTGATTGTTAAAAGAGCTCCTCGCAAAAAAATACAATTAGAAAAATCTGCTGAAAGTTTGGCTCATTCTGGCTTAAATTTTGGAGATGACAACTAAAGACTAAGGTTAGCTTAGCTTAGTCATTTAATAGAAGTTGCCAAAGCTAAATTGAAGGATAAAAATTGAGATTCATATCAAAACTAAAAGTGTTGGTAATAGCGGTATTCTCAATTTTTATTCTTTTATTTTGCCCAAAAATTGGTGAATCTAGGCATTATGCACCTCCAGTTAGAGTTATAGCTAGAGCAGATGTAGTCAGGCTTAGTTACAGTCGTTATAGTATTTGTGAATTTTTAGATGTTTATAATGATGATTTTGTGAACCCATTAGTAATCGAAGCTATTACAGCAGATTCTTGGCATATTCACAGAAAATTTTTAACAGATGAAGATTGGCTAGAAAATAGAGGACCTATCGTTATTAAACCTGGTAAATCATTTAGAGTTGCTGAAAGAAAAAGAATTGTTGCTGGAGGTAGCCAAAACCATAATTGGTTCTATAAATGGACTAGATTCAAAATAAAAACTGAAAATTGGGGTGAACTCTACTCAAATGTTGTGGCTTCACCATATCAAATAAATGAAATAATAGAGATACTTATAAAAGAAGATTTGCTCGACCCTACAACAGAACCTCAATACTTGAGTCCTCAGCAAAGAGGAGCTGAAAACCATTATAGATAAGATATTAGAAAAAAAGTGATAATTGACAAAAACGCCAAAAACATATAAATTTTAATAGTAGACTTTTTGAAAGGAATCAGAATGAATAAAAATACAGCATATATTCTTATTTTTCACTTATCGCTGTTATTTTTTACTGGTTGCTGTAAAAAAGAAAAAAGTTTGCAAGATGCTTCAAATGCTTATTTAAAGGGCGATTACAAAGAAGCTTCAGAGATATTTATCCCTAAAGCCAAAAAAGGTGATGCTGAAGCACAAGTTAATATTGCTTTTATGTATTATTGTGGATTACACGTCAAACAAGATTTTACAGAAGCTGCAAATTGGTATATGAAAGCTGCTGAAAGAAACAATGCTAATGCTCAATTTGGTCTTGCAACCTTATACGAAAACGGTGAAGGTGTAGAACAAGATCTTGAAGAAGCTTATTTCTGGTATAGTCTAGCAGAACAGCAAGGTGATGAAGATGCAAAGAATTCTAGAATTAAACTTGAAGAAAGACTTCCAGAATCTGATGTATCTTTCCTAAAAGAAAGAATAAAAAATTGGGAACCATTAATAATAAAAACAGGAAAATAAACAATTTAATTAAAAATAAACGAGGAGTTGCATTTTTTTTTGTAATTGCCGTTGTTTTTATTTTAGGTTTGTTGATGGTGCAATTTCATTTTAGTAGCCAACAAGCCAAAAACAGTTCTCATAAATTTATGAATTCAGAAATGGCAAGGCAATTTGCTTTATCGGCTCAAGAAGAAGCTTTCAAATATTTATGCGACCAAACAGCTTCTATATACGACAATGATTTTTCTGATTTAAAAGAAATAGCAAGAAAACTCATTAATAAAGACTCAGATGTTGATATGTCATCAATTGGAGTCGATAATAGAAATTCCATTAATGGTATTGAATTAGAAATTCCTGCTACTCAACAAATGGCTGACGAAATATTGCCAGGTGTTATGGATATTAAAGCTGTTGCAAGAATCGTGGATTTTTGTAATCAAGATTATTATAAAAATAAGTTTTATGACAAAGAAGGATTAGGAACTATAGAAATAGCTGTCACAGTTAAACCAAAAGAAAAAAAATCAAAAAATAATCCTGGTTCATGCACTTTAATTCGTCATCACGATTATAAAGTAGTTTCAATTGTAAGCAAAAAAGATGAACGTCCAGACAGCTATTGTGGTAGCAGTATGCTAGATTATGTGCTTTTTGTTAGAAAAGGTCAGGAAGAATTTGATAATGCAAAAGAAGGTGAAAATTCTTTAAGTTTAAATCCTGTTAAAAATAATCTTGAAATAGATGCAACTGATGCGTTAGCTAAAATTAATTTTGGAAGTTCAGGCAATAAATACCAATATTTAAATATTTCATCAGAAACAAAAGATTTAATTCTTAATTGCGAAAAAGCTGTGAAAATACCAGAACTAGAATTAAAAGGTGATAAAGTAGACGAAATATATCCTCAATTTAAAAATGAAATGAAAAGAGAAGCGGGTGGTGAAAGTGTCGAGATTCGAAATCATAAAGCAGTATTTGAATATTATAGGGTACCCTTATCTGATGAGTATTGCAAAAAAGGGGAACCAGATAGTATAGATAATCTAGAAACCGACAGAGGGTTAGCTTCTTTAAACGATCGTTTTGAATACAATAATTCTGTTTCTTATAATATATCAAATAACCAAAGTTTTTTCCCAAACGGAATCAAAATAAAACCTATTGATAAGATTTCTGAAATATTAGAATCAGATGTTAGAAAACGTTTTTTTAATTATGGATATTTCAAATTAGATTTATCCGAATGTTCTGTTATAGTCGATGGTGTAGAGGCAGTAATAAAAAGAGATAATCCAGAATATATAGAAAAATATAACAAACTAAGATTCCCTTGTTATAATGCTGCTCATAACTATATTACAAAGAATCCAAACGCAATAGATAACGAAGGTTATAAAATACTTGTTAATCATTTTACAAAAGATATTAACACTACAAATTTGACTAAACATATAAAAGATATTGCTAATAAGAATCAAGACTGGAGTATTGCTTCAAAAGCATTTACATGTATCAGTGATACTTACGCTTATTGTGAAGGAGATGAACCACCTTTTCTTAATAATAAAAAATTTTACAGGAAATCCTCTAATGGAATTCCTGTAATAAGTGAAAGTCCAGAAGACTGTCAATATCCTTATGCTCATTTTATTTTATGGAATAAGCGTAGTCTTGAAATAGACAGTGAAATCAACGAACTTGAAGAATTTGGTATTTATGAACCTGACAAAAATTTACTTCATCTAAGAGGGATAGTTCAATGTATGACACCGATAACATTGGGTAAAAAAGATTCCGTATTAGAGGTAGATGGTTGTGGGGTTCTTATAGCAACAGACATTACAATTGAAGGAGAAATAAAGAAAAAAGACTCAAACTCTTTATGTATACTCTTTGCTCGTGATGGAAAACTGACTATAAATACCAATAAGCCAATACAAGCAGCTTTGATTGCTATGGGAAAAGAATACCAAAGTAGTAGTATAAATTGCAAAGAGGAATTAAACCTAGAAGGAGCTATTATTACAGACCGTCTAGAATTAAGTAAGTGGAAAGAAAATGTAACTCATAAAATTACTTATGACAAAACATTTGCTCCGACCAAGGATATATATCAAATTTATTTCGCAAAATGGGTAACATTTGAAAGAATTTTAGAGAATGAATGATGAATAAGCGTAAAGCATTTACATTAATGGAAATAATTATCGCTATGGCATTAATAGCGGTTGTAATACTTTCTATATTTATGATTAATAAAAATGCAAACGAAACCTCTATGGATGCTTATTATGAAATGCTTGCCTTTTCTCTTGCACGTGAACCAATAGAGATTTATCGTGGATTTGGTTACGAAACCCTATCTAAAATAAATAAAGATAATTCATTAGCTCTTCCTCAATATCCTATTGGTAAACTTACGCCCATTGTCTTTGATCCATTACAGAGTAATAAGGGTATACAATATCCTCCAGATGCTGAAAGATTCCAAAGATTAATTGAATTAAATGAAGATATTTCTAGGAATAATCAAAAATACATATCAATAAGAGTTACTGTTATGCCTTTAGGTTTAACTAAAGCAGATATATGGCTTTCTAGAAAATCTATAATATTAGATTCAAATATTATGGAGAGCTCCAAATGGTAAAATTAGTATACAAATCTATTAAACGAAGAGCTTTTACTTTAATTGAAATAATGATAGTTGCTATATGTTTAGCTATTTTAATAGGGCCTATATTTCTTTTGCTTCGTTCTGGTCAACATTCCTCTTTAAAGGGAATGATGAGAATAGAGACGACAGTAAAAGCAAGAAATGTATTACAAAGAGTATATGCCGATTTAAAAATGGCTTGTTTTCCCTTGCCATATTCGTCATACTATTCATTCTGTAATGTTCTTCAAAAAGAAGGTTATGCACCGTATTATACTTATAAATTTCATATTTTCCCTGTTCATCAAAATTATAGAGAAATATTGCAAGAATCTGAAAAAGGTGTAATTTATAGAAATCTTTCATTTGTAACATATAAAATAGAAGATAATGACGACCCTAAAATTCCTTTAAAAAAACTTGTTCGTTATGAAACATTTAAAGACAAAACAACAAAGCAAGTTCTAACAGATAGGCTTAATTTTTTTGAAATAAAAGAAATTTCGCTAAAAGCTGATGAGAAAGAACAATTTTATTATTTAATATCTTTAAGGTTGGTTGATGTGCTTCATACAAAAAATCTAAGCGATACAGAAACTTTAGAGAAGATTAGAAATAACCCACAAGATATTGTGGTTGCTGATTTTTTTGATGTAGTTTATCCCGAATATTTTCGTGCTCTTTGGAATGATAAAAAGATTAGCCCTAGTTGGCATACTGTATTGAAGTCTCCTTTGACAACAGAAGCTTCTGAATAATTTAGAAATTTAGAAATTTAAAATATTTATTATTTATTTATTTATTTTTTTTTTGAAATTTTGATGTAACAAATAAAAACAATCATTCGTATTTCATTTGATTATGAAAAAACTTAGGAGGTTTTTATGTATAAAAAACTATTACGTGGTTCTGTATTTATAAGCTTAATGTTGATTATTTCCATTACATTAACAGGCTGTAGTGTTGATATTGGAAAAATTGTTTCTGGTTTGGGAAATGTTTTTGGAACAGTTCTTAGTGGTATAGGTAAAGTTCTCAAAGGTGGTGTAGAAGTAGTCAGTAAAGTATTTGAAGCAGTAAAACCTGCTATATCATCTGTTGCTGAAACCATAGGAGATTTAAACGGAAAAGGCAAAGAGGCGAAAGAGAAAGTTGATAAAGGGTTAAATAAAGTTACAGAAGTACTTGGTAAAGCTGACAATACTGCTCAAAAAATTATAGATACAGGGGAAAAGGTAAAACAAGACGCTGCAAAACAACAGACTGCTGATCCAACTCAAGATACTGATATTAATAAAAAAGGAACAACAACCAACAATACAAATAATAACACAAATAATACAAACAATAATAACAATAATAACAATAATAACAAAAAGACTACAACTGTTGTTACTAATAATACTACTAATAATAATACCAATAAGAACAATAAGACCAACACAAACAATGTTCTTAAAACTGATGATGAAAAGAAACAAGAATCAGAAAAAATAAATGACGGTATCAATGATATTACGAATGGTATTGAACAATTAAGAAATATCTTCAGCCAAGAAAATACCATTGATCCAATAAAAAAAGATTCTAAAAAAATATTAAAAGAAATGGAAGAATGTGAAAAAGAATTAAAGGAAATTATGAAAAATCCTACTTCTGAAGATTCAAAAGAAAGATTAAAAAATGTAAAAGAACGAATGGCCAAACTTAGTGAAGAAAGTGAAAAAATAATTAAAGATGGTAAACAATCTGTAAATACATTTAAAGACATCTTTTCTACAATAAAAGAAGATTTCTATGAAATTAGTGAAGCTATAAATAAAGAATTTAAATAATTAGGAATCAATCGTAATGCTATCAGATAAATGTCAATCAGTTATAGATGAAGCTTTAACAGCCTACAATAATTCATCAGAATTGTCGGCAGAAGTTTCATCACATTTAAAAAACTGCATTGAATGTCGCAGAAGCTTTGAGGCAATAAAAGCCTTAAAAGCTTCTGTATTATCTGTTATTCCTGCTTCAAATTCCACAATCTTAAAAAATAAAATTTCTTCTAAAATTGATGATCAAATGCAAGCTAGAAGCATTGCTAACAATGGTTTAATAAAGTCTGCATTAATAGGTATTCCAATTGTTTTTTGTATAGCTGGAGGAATTACATATTCTGTTTTGGTATCTGGAACTCCAAATTTATCTACAAATAAAAATCAACAGACAAATGTTAATGTAGAATTAAATAAAGGTATAGCAACAGAATCTGTAATTTTAAATTCTCCATTAGTTACTGAAGAAGAAAAAACATTAACTAATACTAATAATAGTGCAAAATTAACAAAAGAATACCTAGAAAAGAATTTACAGAATAACGAAAATCTTACTCAAACTATTCCCTCACCAATAAAAGAGTGAATGAAAAATTAGAAGAAAAGAAAAGCCTCATGTAAATATTTACAATGAGGCTTTTTTTTATACCTTTATTCAGGCATTGCCCAACCTAGATATGGAGCACTACCAATCATTTTTGTTAGGCTCATGGTTGTAATTCCGTTATGACCAGTCCAACCAGAAGTAATTACTATTGGATCGCCATTAGAATCAACTTCGCCAGTAGCTAGAAAAACGTGTCCATAATCATTTGTTGCTGTTTTACCAGTAAACATTATTGCACCAGCAGGCGGATTCTTATCTGTGTGAATCATTCCAGCTTCTTTGAAATTTAGATATTGCCCATAAGCACTTGAAGCAAACATCTGAGGAACAGATCTACCCCAGGCCGCCGAAACAAATGCTCCACACCAATAGTTCCAGCAAGTTGGATCGCTAGAATTCTTTCCTGTATTATAGTTGCAACCTTTTTGAGTGCCACCTGCCATTTGGTCTTTTGCCCAAGTTACAGCACCAGCAGCAGTGCCATCGCCTTGTTTTTTCCCTATAACAGAAGTTTTTGCAATAACTGTTGTAGAAGTATCAGTTGAAGTCTTAGTTGAAGTAGATGTTTTGGTGGAAGTTTTAGTTGAAGTAGAAGTTGGGGTATTTGTAGAAGTTTCAGTAGACGTTTGTTTTCTAGCTATATAACCACCTTGTCTGCAACCTTTAGGATAATTAGGCTCAATTTCACTAGCGGGTTTGCTATCTGTAGAAACATAGTTTTTGTGTAAATAACCTATAGAACCATTAATATCTACTTTATAAAAATCTTCTTCTTCACCAATAATAGTACATTTTGTGTTGTTTGAATATATGCCGAGAACAGGTCCCCAGGGATATTCTCTTAAGCGCAAAGAACCATCAACTTTTATAATCCCATCAATAGAGATTTCCTCTTTATTTGATTCATTTTCTTCTTTTGTTTCTTCAGAAACACTAATTATTTTTGCCGTTTCAACAATTTCTTCTTTAGATTGATTTTGAGAATCACTTATTATTACATCTGAAGATTCATCAAAAGGGTCTATGGCATACAAAGAACTGCTATTAGATAGTATTGTTAAACAAATAAAAATTTTGAGAATTTTATTCATATCATACACCTATTCTTTGGGCTTTTTTTATATACTTAACAATTAGATGAAAGTTTATAAAAATATTTTAATTCAAATTAAATTTATCTAACATTTCACCCATCATTTGAACAAGGGTAAGTAGTTCTTTTGTCACATTGATATATTCTTTTATATTGGCTAATTGTTCATTTACAGCAGAAGCAACTCGTTTAGTTCCTTCAGATGTAATTTTTGTTGCTCCAGAAATACTTTCAATACTTCCTCTTAAAGAATCAATATTTTGTGACTGTTCTGTTGATGCGTTACTTATATCTTGAATCATCTTGTTGACATTAGAAACAGAACTAACAATCTTATCAAGGTTATTACCAGCTAAATTAGCTATATTAACACCTTCAATAACCTTAGTAGCTCCTCTGTTAATTGTTTCTACTGCTTTACCTGTCTTTTTAAGCATTTCTTTAATTTTCTTGCTTATGTCTTCGGCTGCTTCACCAGATTCTTCAGCTAGTTTTCTTACTTCACCAGCAACAACAGTGAACCCTTGACCATGTTCTCCAGCACGAGCAGCTTCAATTGCGGCATTCAGAGCAAGAAGGTTAGTCTGATAAGCAATATTAGTAATAGTATTAACTATTTCACCAATTTGTTTACTTGCAGAATTTAAATTTTCGATAACATCTTCAAGACCAAGAACCTCATCTTTAATTGATTCCATGGTTTCAATAGTTTCGCTAACGGCATTTTTACCTTCTCCAGCTATAGCTGCTGTTTCAGCACTATCAGTAGCTGCTTCATGAGAACGATCTGCGATAGTTTGAGCCGAAGTAGAAACTTCCTGAATATGAGCTGTAGTAGAATCTAATGTATTAGCAATATAATTCGAACTTCTAGATATTTCTTGAACATCAGTAAAAAATTGTTTGACATTATCATCAGAAAAAACAGTCGTAACAGTAAGAGGTTCTAATTTTCTTCCTATTTCTTGAGCTATAGAACGAGATTCTTGAAGCAAAGATCTTGCAGTGATTAAAAAATTATCAAACTGAAACGCACATTCTAATAAATCTTGCGGAGCTTCTTCCTTATCATTTCTGAAACTCTTCAAACGTTCCATAATTCCCTTAAAAGGTGTTGTTTCGTTAGTAATAAAGAAGAAAAGAAGTGCTATAGACAAAAATACAAAAATGCAAGAACCATATAAGAAAGTTGTTTGATAAGAATCTAGACTTCTTATAGCTTCATCAAAATCTTTTAATTGCTTTCCGTTTTTCTTAATAAAATTGTCTAAATTTATTGCTTCCTGACCTTTTATGGTAAGGAAAACATCTATTTCGGCGATACTTTCTTTTAAACTAGCAAGTTTCTTTTCTTTTAGTTCTAAAAGCTTTTCGGGAGTATATTTATTTGCAGATACATTTTCAGTAGCAGTTTGTTTATTTATTTTTGAAGGTTTAGAAGTTTTGGCAGTTGCTTTTTCTTCATTTTCTTCATCTTCTTCGTTTTCTTCAGCTTCATCTTCTTCTTTTTCGTTAGGTTCTTCTGAATCTTCGTTCTTTTCCAAATATCTTTGGAATTCTTCAAGAGTCATCTTTTCTATTTTTTTGACAGTTCTTGCCAAATCTCTACGTTCCTCTAGTTTTTCACTAGCTTGAAAAGTTTTATCTCCATTGCTACTAATAGCAGTAATAAGACCTCTATTGCTAAAAACAACTCTGTGAGATAAGAATATTATATTTGCAGATATAATAGGAAGAACAATAAGTATCAGAGCCAAGACTATTATCTTAGTTTGAAGCGATATTCTATTCATTTAATTTTACCATTTTATATAATTTAACGTACATATTGTAACACGAAGTTAAGTTTTTATCAGCTATTTTATTCTATTCTATCCTAACTTTTCCTTGCCTTAGAATTTTAAACGGTTTTAC
>CAJOQX010000309.1 GCA_905236865.1 Candidatus Rifleibacteriota bacterium | reverse complement strand
TTTGCCTCATATTGGTAACTGGGAATATTTTGGGGCGGCTATTGTTAATGCTGGTTACAAATTAAATTCTTTTTTCTTGGCTCAAAAAGAAGATGAAATTGGTGGATTGTTAGATCATTTTAGAAGTTATTCAGGAATTACTCTTCATGACCGAGATAGGGGAGGGGTAAAAGCTTTAAAGGCATTAAAAAATAACGAATGTTTAGGAATGATTACAGACCAAGACGGAAATGCAAATGGTGTATATATGGATTTTCTTGGGCACTGGGTAAGTATGCCTGCAGGTCCTGCTAATTGGAGCTTGAAAACAGGAGCTGCTTTGTTGCCAGTTTATTCGATTCGCAGAGGTTATTCCTATCATTACGATGCTTTCTTCTTGCCTGAAATAAATGAGAATACTGGAAATACAAAAGAGGAAAAGACTATTGCCAGAACTATAAAATTAGCAAAATGGATGGAAGAATTGATTTTAACCTATCCACATCAGTATTTGTGGTTTTATGATAGATTTAAACCTCGTCACGAAGCTTGGACAACAAATGAAATCAATGCTAATGGACAAATGTTACATGGAACACAAAGATATGGAAAATAAACTAAGTTTGCGTGCTATAGTTTCATTGTGGTTTTATAGAAGTCTACATATTCTTTTTTTGTTGCCATCAGTTTGTTTTGCTCCAATTTTAGGGAAATTTTCACGAAGAATAAAAGAAGGTTTTAACGATTATTTTGGGAATGTTAAACTTCCAAAAAAATTTAATAAACCTGTTTTGTGGGTTCATGGTGTTTCTATGGGTGAATCAATGGTGGCTTTAGGTTTTGCCAAGGAATTAAGAAAGGTTTATCCTAATAGCACTATTCTATTTACAACTACTCACCCAGATGTAATTAAAGATGTAAAGAAAAAAGAAATTGCCGACTCTATTGCCTATTTCCCATTAGACAATTATAGAGCGATGAATAAGATTTTTAATAAATGGAAACCTAATGCCGTTTTTGTTGCTGAAACAGATTTTTGGCCTGAATTTTCTCATCAATGTAAAATAAGGAATATCCCGTTAATTCTTATTAATGGACGTATTAGCAGTAAAATTGCAAGTTTTTATTCTTATGCAAAGGGAATTGCTAAAATTGTTTTCGGAGCTTTTTCTTGTTTTGCCGTTCAATCAAGAGTTGATGCTGATAGATTGCTAGAAATTGGTGTTCCTTTAGATAAAATTCAGATTTTAGGGAATATGAAAGCAGATTTTACTCATACTAACCAAGTTGATTTAAGCAATGTATCTTCGTGGTTGAACAATAGGAAATCTGTAGTTTTTGGTTCTCTTCATCCTGAAGAATTTTTGCTACTTAAGCCACTTTTTAAAAAATTAGTAGAAGAAAAAATAGCTGTTATTATTGCACCAAGAAATATCACTCTTGCAAATTCTTGGAAGGAAGAACTTTTAAAAGATAATTTGAAGGTTTGTTGTAAAAACCAAATCGAAGAGTCTGATGTTATGATTCTTGACACTATAGGGGAATTGGCTTCTGTATATAAGCTTTCTTATGTAGCTTTTGTTGGTGGTAGTTTAGATAAAAATAAAACAGGTGGACATAATCCTCTTGAAGTTCTACAACAGAATGTGCCATTATTGATGGGTAATTATTATCGTAATTTTGCAGATATAGTTGAACAGTTAAAAAGTGTTTGTGGAATATCTGTTGTAGAAAATTCAGAGCAAGCTTATAAAGCTATAATGCAGATAATAAAAGACGAAAATATTTCTAGCAAAATGATAAAAGCTGGTAATGAAGTTTTAAATTCAAATAAAGGTGTAGTTGGAAAAACTATTAATATAGCGAAAAAGTTTATTTAAAAAGGAACGAATTATGGCAGACAAATTCATTTTCACAATGTACGGACTTAACAAATATTATGGTCAGAAGCACGTTTTAAAAGACATAAGCATTAGCTTTTTCCCTGGTGCTAAAATAGGCATAGTTGGTGCTAATGGGGCAGGTAAAAGTACTGTCTTACGTATAATGGCTGGTGTTGACAAAGAATTTCAGGGACACGCAGAAATAACACCAGGCTATAAAGTTGGCTTTGTTCCTCAAGAACCTCAGCTTGAAATGGGAAAAACGGTAAGGCAGAATATTGAAGCGGCTTTTGCAGAAACAATTGCCATGGTTAAAGAATACGAAGATTTATCTACAGCTATGTGCGATATGGATGCTGACGAGATGGACAAAGCTATGGAAAAAATGGCTACATTGCAGGACAAAATAGAAGCTGCTGGTGGCTGGGAGCTTGATACTAAACTGAATGTAGCTGCTAACGCTTTGGTTCTTCCACCTGACGATATGTTGGTAGACAATCTTTCAGGTGGGGAAAAACGTCGTGTTGCTCTTTGCCGTGCATTACTAGAACAACCAGATTTGTTATTGCTGGATGAACCAACTAACCATCTTGATGCTCAAACTGTAGCTTGGCTTGAAAACTATCTAAAAGACTATCCTGGCACAGTAATAATTTCAACTCACGATAGATATTTCCTTGATAATATTACAAAATGGATTCTTGAACTTGAAGACGGTTACGGAATTCCATTTGAAGGTAATTATAGCTCTTGGCTTGCTCAAAAACTTCAAATTCTCGCAAATAGCGAAAAGAAAGAATCTGCTAGACGAAAATCTCTTGAACGTGAATTAAAGTGGATTCGTATGAATACTGGCGACAGGCATGAATTAAGTCGTGAACGTCTCTCTCATTTTGAAGATTTGTTTACCAAGGAAAGAGCCCAAGACAGAGGCGATGAAACAGTTATACAGATTGCTCCAGCTGAACATTTAGGGGATTTGGTTGTTGATTTTAAAAATGTATCAAAAGGTTTTGGTGAAAACAAATTAATGGAAGATGTTAATTTTTCTCTTCCCAAAGGGGCGGTTGTTGGTATTATCGGACCTAATGGGGCAGGGAAGACTACAATGTTTAGAATGATTGCTGGTGTTGAAAAGCCAGATTCTGGTGAAGTTATTGTTGGACCTACTGTTAAAGAAGCTTGGGTTGACCAACACCGTGATTGCTTAGATCCAGAAAAAACTGTTTTTGATGAAATCACCGACGGTTTAGATGATATTCAATTTGGCAAAGTAAAGATTCCTTCTCGTTCGTATTGTGGAAGATTCGGTTTTAAGGGAAGCGACCAACAGAAGAAAGTTGGTAATTTGTCTGGCGGTGAAAGAAATCGTGTACACTTGGCTAAGATTGTTAAATCTGGCGGAAATCTTTTAATGCTTGACGAACCTACAAATGACCTTGATGTTAATACGCTTCGTCTGTTGGAAGATGCTATTAGCGACTTTGCAGGCTGTGCATTAGTTATAAGCCACGATAGATTTTTCCTTAATAGAATATGTACACACCTATTAATATTTGAAGGAAATGCAAAAGTAACTTGGTTTGAAGGAAACTTCGAGGATTACGAAAATATGTATCTGAAAAAACTCGGTACAGCAGCCCAAGAAGGCAGAAGAGCCAAATTCAGAAGATTCTCTTTGTAACATCTCATATCTTGTAGCAAGGCTTTTTATCTTTTATTGATTGTCAAAATAAAAAAAGTTTAAAAAAATGATATTTTTTTAAACTTTTTTATTTTTTTGATGGTATAATAATAGATATTATGTAGTTCTTATACTCAAAATTATTAAAAAAATATGGAGTTAGCAATGCGTAGAAAATTTCGGAATCAATGGGTTTCTGTTATTCTTGCAGTGGCACTTTTTCTCCAGCCTTTAGTAATAGAGGCTGCTTATAACGTAGACAATAGTGGGCAGATGCCAAAGCCTACTAGAGCTTTGATTGGTGATGATTTAGATGTTGAAGAAATAAAAGAAAATGTTATGCCACCTCACAAATACCTTGAACAGATGCTTAAAATTCGAGGTAAAAACAAAGAACAAGTAGAATTAAGAGCATGGGGCGAATGGCAACAATTAGTTAATTCTTCCTATGATATGGTTGATGAAGGTAGTTCTGATATTTTGAGTTTGTATGATACTTTCGATAATGTTTTTAGTAAAGTTCAAGATGTTGGAAGTAAATTTGGTAAAGCTTGTAAATTTGCACACATGGCTTCAAGTTTTTTAAAGAAAACATCACGTGCAAATAAATATTCTACCATAGCTCAGAAATGTTTCTGTAGATTAAATAGATGGACTTGGAATGCCAAAAAGTTTTCTGAAAGTCCAATCTTTGAATTCTTAGAATTTTGTGGTACTCCTCAAACTAAAACTGGCGAAGATATGGGATTCAATCTTCTAAAGGGTGGATTTAAAGTAGATTCTAATCCTGAAGAAGGAATGCAAGCCTATATGAATTGGATAAAGAAAAAACCTAAAGAAGAAGGTCCTAATTTAACCAATGTTCAAGGGGCTGCACGTACTGTTGGTATCGCTCTTAGCGTAATTTCCGCTGGCTTAGCAATTTATGATGTTGCTACAGATGAAGATGTTAGAAATGGTAGAGCTGGTTCATATAATGCAGTAAAGAAATATGCAGCGGCTGCACTTGCTGTAGCTGGATTAGTCGCTATGTTTTGTATTCCTGTAGTCGGACAAGTTCTTTTTATTATTTCTTTAATTTGGGGTTTAATTACTGCTATTGGTGATTATATAGGTAGTTGTAATAAAAAATGGAAAGATGCTTATAAGAATTCTTATTGGTTCTTATATGAAAACGATCCTGAATTTAAAAAATATTATGATGAAAGAGATATTTTGGTTCCAGAAGAAAAGTCTTCTAATTTGTTATTGATAGAAGAAAAGTATGCTGATTTTAAATGTAGTGAAGCTCCTTCTAGTGATGATGAAACTCAAGAAGCAAGAAATCAACGCGTATATATTGCTTTAGAAAAACAAGGTGTTTTGAGTAGCTATTATTATACTAAACCTTATAAATTAGATTCTTTTAGTATAGATAAATTGTTAGGTCTTTGGAAGATTAAAGCTGATTATATGGCTTATAAACCTACTGAAGAAGAAGCAAAAGAAGAAGAATCTAAACCTTGGTGGAAAAAAGGTCTAGATTTAATTAATCCTATGACATATATCGAATGGGGTTTAGATACTATTAATTCTAAAGAATATGAATTGCTCGATAATTATGCCAATATCGATAAAGTAGTTTTCAATCCAGATTATGTATTATTACAGAAATTTGTTATGTGGGTAACTTCTAACAGATTGATGGAAAAAGGAGATAATGTTGATTTTATTCGTACTATTGGTATTAGATTAGAACAATCTCCTTTCAACTTTATACCAATGGTTGGTATTGATATGAAAGATTGGAGTTTGGAATTGTTCGATCAAGCATTAGGAGCTGATGCTTTTATAGTTGGTCAAAAAGAAATTGCTGCAATGCACAATCAGCTCGAAGCTTTAGCAGATGGAATGAAAGATGTTAAGAAACAACAGGATGAATATGTAGGAAAATATAAAACCTATATAAATAGATCTGAAATGGATAGAGAAGCTTTAAAAAAATTCTTGATATGCTATAACCATGGATCTGATGGTTTAGTTAAAGATAATTGGAGCGAATGTAATTATTTAGCTCATCGTATCCATTGTGAAGAAGATTATAGAGAATGGAATAGTGATAATAAAAAGACTCTTAAAGATTTTATAGAACGATACAAAGATTATATTGAACGATTGTTATTCCTATCACCTCTTTCTATAAGTCAGAAAGCAGCTGATCTTGTTCTTTTACATATAAAAGTAAAAGGATATCTTGATATGGGTGCAATAATGAATGCTTACCTTAAAGAAAAAAGAGATGCTTATAATGATTTTGATAAAGAATTTACTAATGATGATTTAAATAAATTCTTAAAAAAAGGAACTTTTTTAAATGTTGAAGGTGATACTTTCTTAGATTGGTTATCAGGTCTTTATTCTGCTTATGATGAAATGGACAAATCTCTTAATCAGTTAGAAAAAGATGTTGATAAGTATAATGAACAGGCTGATCTTACTGCTTCTGGTGAAAGAGGTTGGCTAATTCATTGGAATGTTGATACTCCACAAGATTTGATTCCAGATATTAATGAAGAATTAAATAGTTGGAAAACTCTTATTGATGAATGGCAACAAAACATTGCTGATGACAATGATTTAAATGTTGTATTGGGTAAATCTGAAAATCAAGAATTTGCTGACAATATTCTTAATCCATTTGATGAAATAAATGAATTTCTACCTCTTGAAGCTCTTGATGTAGAAAATGAAAGTGTTGCATCACAGACTATACCATTGTCTGAAGAATTAATCGAAGCAAATGTTGATTTAGACGACTAATCATTAATCAGTAAAAAACCACCCTTTAATTATTAATTAAAGGGTGGTTTTATTTTAGATTTTTTCTATTTTTACCCAAATTCTTCATCTTCTTTTTTTAGTCTTACTAAAGCTTCTTCTATTCGTCTTCTATGAGCAGGATCAGAAAAAGATGAAACCTGTAAAAAAGAATCAGGGGCGTTTCTACGAATTTCAATAATAATTCGCATTAGGGTTTCTATTTCACGCTCACCCCAAAGCGGTCCTCTTAAATAATCTATGCAGATGGCATTATCTAAAATAAAAAATCCTAAATCATATAGAATGCCTTTGCCTATTTTTATTGTGCCAACGATAAAATGAAATGGGGCAGCATGGCGTTTTGCGACTTGTTCAGCCGCATTGCCTATTTCGTCTAACCCCACATACTGCATAGATTCAAAACTTTGGAACGTTGGAGTTCCTCTAATACGTTTGGTTTTGGAACGTATAAAATTATATCCTGCTATAACTTGTTCAGGAGTCAAACTGCAAATACAGATTTCTGGATTAGTTCCGTCGTCTATATCAAAAATATCGTGAGTTGTGTTCCATAGCCATCCCATACTTTATTTTATCGGCATATAAAGTATTCAGAATTAAACCTTTATAAAGGTATTATATGATTACCTACATAGATTTTCCAATAATCATAGAATAATTTTTCCCCTTATTCCTTTATCTCTAATCTTCTCTCTGTTATTTTGCTCTCATCATTTAATTCATAATTCATAATTTTCAATTCTCAATTTTCAATTCTCAATTCTCAACTTTCAATTGTCACCTCTCAACTTACAACTCTCAATTCTCAACTCTCAATTCTCAACTTACAACTCTCAAT
>CAJOQX010000308.1 GCA_905236865.1 Candidatus Rifleibacteriota bacterium | reverse complement strand
TAAAAACTAAGAATTTGTTAAAAAATTAGTGTATGGAGTAATGTCCTCGCCCCCTTTCGTAAAGGGGGATTAAGGGGGATTTTAAAACAATTAGAGTAATCTAATTATGTGCTAAAAAGCTAGTTTTTGCACAGACTCTTGAGGAAGGGAATAAAAGGGAGGGTGACCTAACTAGAGTAAATCTTGATTCTAAGGAATTAATCGAGAAAGGAGCCAAGCAGAGTTTGGCAAGTTAAGAGCTAAAATGATACTTCTTGCGGGACAACGTTATTTATTAGAAGATTCTGCATCTTTTATCCAAGTAATTTCTGGAAAAATAGAAGCTTATGCTGTTACGACTGATAAAGCTTCTTTTAGGAAATTGTTTTTGATAAACATTGAAGCAGGTCAGGCCGCTTTCCCTGCTTTAGATAAATTCAAAAGAATAAATGTAATACTCTATGCAGTAGAAGATTCAGAAGTAGAAAAGATAGAATTTGCCAATTGTTCAGTAGATAATTTGAAGAAATTAATGTCTCTATGGTTTAAAAATTTGACTAATGTCACATGGATAGGCAGTTTGGCAGACCATGGCGATGATGTGCTTTTAACCTGGCGTAAAGGGAATGTTTTAGAAAAGATTAATTCTGCTAAAGATTTGTTGACTAGCTTTACCGATAATGAACAGATTTTTTCCATGCTTTTGGGGGTTCATTTTAAATCAGAAGACAAGCGTTTAAGCAGAAGAATTCAAACAAAAGAATTAAACAAAAAATTAATTCTAGAAAATTCAATTAACAATCTGCTTGGCGAAGAATCTGTTATTGTTGAAAAAACAGGCGAAAAGAGAAATTCTAAGACAGAAGAAAGCATTTTTATAGTCCGCACAGTTGCAAAAGCTTTCAATATGCCTGTTGAAAATATTACGATTTCTGAAAATATGGTCGAAAAGCTTGATGTAATAGGGGTTTTAAATCGTCTTATACAGAAGGGCAATATGCAGACTCGCTTTATTACGCTTCCTTCTGAATGGTATAAAAAAGATATTGGTGTAATGATTGGTTACTATGGCGAAAACAAAGAACTAGCTGCTTTTATTCCTGAATCGTCGAGTTCTTATAAAATGGTTACTGTTCAACAGCCAAACGGCGTTAGGATTACAAGAAAAATCGCAAAAAAAATAGAGAACGATGCTTTTGCCTGTTATGCTGGTTTTCAGCCCAAAGCACTAAATATATTTGATTTGCTGAAATATATGTTTTTACAATGCTGGAAGACTGATTATATCACTATTTTATTGATAAGTGTATTTGCTGGTCTGATTCCGCTTGTTACGCCTATTATTACTGAAACTATTTTCCATGATATTATTCCTATATTTGACAGGCAGAGCTTGGCAACAGTAACTCAAGTCTTAATGGTAACAGCTTTTACTATCAGTGCTCTTTCTATTGTTAGATCTATCGCTGTAATTCGTATTTCAACAAAAGTTCAAATAGCTTCAGAAGCAGCTCTTTGGGGAAGATTAATGTCTTTGCCAACCAAATTCTTTAGACGTTTTACTGTCGGCGAACTTGCTAACCGTATGAATGGGTTTGATATGATAAAAGAACTGGTTTCAGGTGATTTTATAGGAACTCTATTCAGTTTTATATTCTCCTTTTGGAGTATTTTCTTGATGTGCTATTATAGCTTCAGTTTAACATTGGCTGCTATAGGAGTTTGGTTGGTTTATTTTCTAATAATATCTATAGTTTATTATCAAACTCTGACAATTCAGCGAAAACTTGTAAGCAGCAGTAATAAAACATCGGGAACTGTTCAACAGATTTTTGCAGGTTTGGCAAAATTCAGAGTTCAAGGTGCCGAAGAACAGGCATATCAACTTTGGAGTAGAGATTTTGGTGAGCAATGGAACTGGAACTATAAATTACGTTGGCTGAGTAATTGTACCGCTATTATTAGCAGTATTCAGCCTTTTATACTTACAATGATTCTTTACTATATCGCTATTCTTGGAATGAATGGAGCTGATGGGAAAACAGCTTCAAGTATTGGATACTCACAATTTATAGCTTTTAGTGCAGCTTTTACTGCTTTTAATGATACCTTTGGAACAGTTATAGATTTTATAACTCAATTATTCATAATTCAGCCTCAAATAGAAAATTTGATGCCTATACTAGAAGAAATTCCTGAAAATACTGCTGATAAAGTTGACGCTAATGTTCTTTCTGGTAATATAGAAGTAAGCCATCTTTCCTTTGCTTATGAAGGTGGAGAAGATGTGCTACAGGATGTCAGTTTTAAAATAAGATCTGGTGAAAATGTTGCTATAGTCGGCAAATCAGGTTGTGGAAAGAGCACTTTGATAAGATTGCTTTTAGGCTTTGAAACTCCAAAACAGGGTGCAATCTATTATGATGGGCAGGATTTATCCGATGTTTCCCTTCCTTCAGTACGTTCTCAGATGGGTGTGGTATTGCAAAACGGTCAGCTTATGACAGGCGATATTTTTACAAATATTATAGGAACAAGACTTCTTTCACAAAAAGAAGCTTGGGAAGCAGCAGAAGTAGCAGGTATCGCAGAAGACATAGCCAAAATGCCGATGGGAATGCAAACTATCATTAGCGAAGGCAGTTCAAATATTTCTGGTGGTCAGAGACAAAGAATCTTAATCGCTCGAGCTTTAGTGAACAAACCATCTATTTTGATTTTTGATGAGGCTACTAGTGCTTTAGATAACCGTTCTCAAGCCATTGTTACACAAAGCTTAGAAAAGCTAAATGCAACCAGAATCATAGTTGCTCACAGACTTTCTACTATACGCAACTGCGACAGAATTATAGTAATGGATTCTGGGCACATAGCAGAAGTTGGCACTTTTGATGAATTAGTCGCCAAAGATGGGATATTCACAGAACTGGTTAAGAGACAAGTTGTCTAATTAAATTGAGAATTGAGAATTGAAAGTTGTGATGGGTAGTTAGTGGTTGGTGGTGTGTGGTAATTGTTTCAACAGTGTTTTATAATTAAACAGAATCATTTGCCCTGATAGGATTACTTGACAGCATTATCTTATACTGATAAAATACAAAATAGAGAGAATATTTTATATATTCGTAATTTGATATAGGAGTGTTTACTATGAATTTAAAAGATTTGTCACCTGAACTTAAAGAAAAGGCAAAAGCCTGCAAAAATGCTGATGAACTCAAGACATTGACTCAAGAAAATGGTTTTGAACTCTCTGACGAAGAACTAGAAGGTGTCAGCGGCGGTCAAGACTGTGGCCCTCTTACTTGTCCAGTTGCTTATCAATGTAAAGACTTTAAGTATTGACATTGGCATTACGAGAGCGTCGCTGGTATGTAAGGCAGTGCTAGCACGCTCTTTTTCCCCAGATAAAAAGTTCATAGTTGTAGAAGTTAAATAATTCGTTACATTTTATTTAATAAAAAAATATATTTATTAATTATAAAACAATGATAGGTTCACTATTTTACCCCCTTTTTCTTGCCCTTGTAAAGGGTAAAGGGGGATGTCATGCGATAGCATGACTGGGGGATTTTCAATTAGCAAAATAAAACCTCTCTGTTTCGCTTACGCTCAACATCTCCCCTTAAAAGGGGAGTATTATATGGTTTATTTTATCTTCAAAATGGAACTAATTGATTAACATTAACAATTATGAGCTATTATATAATGCCCAAACCGATTTTTAATGAAAAATGATATAAAAGGATTGATAAAAACCATAAAAGGGAAAACTTGACTGATGGCAACAGCAAAAGAAGCAGGATGGCACGTCTCGCGATATAATCTTACAGCCTCTATACCAGGGACAGAAAAGACTGCCATTGTCAATCTGTATAAGGGCCATTGTGGGGTATATACTCCGATAGAAATATATTTGATGTCCATTCTGGAAGAACTAGATGAGCATCACCCTATTATTTCCAGATTTGCAAAACGTGGAATCATCTGCAGATTCGATGAACGAGCTGCATTAGAATCCATGGGAAAGATAGCCTGTGCTTTTTCACAGGGAATTAGTCTGACAATCTGTCCCACTATGGGATGCAATTTTGACTGTCCATATTGTTATGAAAATCACAGACAAAGCAGGATGAGCCTGGAGGTTCAAGACAATGTGATTGCTTTGGCTGAACGGATGTTAGAGGCAACTGACTCTAAGAACCTCAGCATAACATGGTTTGGAGGAGAACCGCTTTTAGCTCCAGATATTATAGAAAGTTTGTCACTTCGTCTGACGGAACTTGTTCAGAAAAGGTGTGGCAAATACGTAGCATCTATTATCACAAACGGATACCTGCTAACAAAAGAAAACATCGAAATGCTTAATCGTATGCAGGTAAAGAATTGCCAGGTGACCATTGATGGTTTGGGAAACACCCATAATGCGACAAGACATCTAGCGGGAGGTGGTCCTACTTTTAACAGAATCGTGGACAATCTGAAGAATCACAAAATCCCATTTAGAGTCAATATACGTCATAACGTGCATTCTGGCAATCAATCAGAAATAGAACAGTTAGAAGCATTCGTTAGACAGATAGCAGCAGAATCTGGAAATAGCCTGTCCTATTATCCAGCTTCAGTTTGGTGTAATACTGTAGCAGATGAGCGCGGAAAGAATGTAAGAACCCTTTGTGGCTCTATTGCAGGCGAAGTTAGTATCCGTCAGGAAACACAGCGTTTTCATTCTGGACGCGGTCACTTCTGTGGTGCCCAATCCTTATGGCAAGTCGCAATAGATGATCAAGGTCGCTTATTTAAATGCTGGGTGGATGTTGACAAACCGCAATTTTCATTTGGGTTAGCTCATGAGTGGGATCCGAAAAAACCTCTCGAAACTGCGAATCATCTAGATAATCTCACTAAGTATTTCAATACATGTGGTCCTGTTCCTGATGAAGAATGTAAAGAATGTGTTTGGTTGCCTATGTGTTCTGGAGGTTGCCCAAACAAAAGATTGCATTACTCAAAAAACTGTGTTGCATTTAAAAATAATCCAGAACAGTATGTGCTAGCTCTCTATGCACAAATCGGCAAACAAAAGACGAAATATTAAAGAAATATCCTTTTGTTTCGAGTTTCTGGGATTGATTATTACTTTCGGAATATATAACGAAACTTTATGTTTTGCAAAGCTTTAAAGAAGCCTCACAAAACATAAAACTTTCCAATTGCCTTATCTTGGAGGTCTACCACCCATAGGCGGTCTTCTCATTCGCATAGTTCCAGATGCATTTTCGCCAAATTCAGTCGGTTGCATATCCATAGTTCCAGAGCCGATTTTGCCTCTTTGTCTAGGTGGTCTTCTCATTCGCATAGTTCCAGAAGCGTTTTCATCAAATTCAGGTGGAAACATAGGCATAGTTCCAGAGCCGATTTGCCCTCTTTGTCTAGGTGGTCTTCTCATTCGCATAGTTCCTGAAGCGTTTTCGTCAAAATCAGGCGGTGGTCCCATTCTTTCCATATCTGAACCTTCTTGAAATTCAGGTGGTGGCATCATTTCTTGATTATCAAACTCTGGTTGTT
>CAJOQX010000307.1 GCA_905236865.1 Candidatus Rifleibacteriota bacterium | reverse complement strand
CTCACATCCTGTGGCTCGCTTGCACTACCAACCTCCTGTTGGTTGTCTTCTCTCTTATCTCTGATCTCTCGTGACGTTATGTGTGACAAAGTTCGTTTAAGCACACAAAATAATTGACTTAAAAATGTCTAAATAAAGAAAGGAGCCATAATTATGGCAATTAGTACAGCAATTCAAAAAGGTAGTACCGTTTACGTTTATGATGAAAAGAATCATCAGCTCTGGACAAATTCTGGTGAATTACATGGTTACACTGGTTCAAGCGTAAGCATTAAAAAAGGCAACACTATTTATGTTTACGATGAAAAGCATCATCAGATTAGTTCCCATTCTTGTTAATCGTTACTGTTTTTGATTATTACATCGGCAAATCAATATTAAACAACGTTGTTAAACCAAACTGTAATTGCGTTCTGATGAAGCTCCCCCACGAATGGTGGGGGAGCTGTCAGCTAGCTGACTGAGGGGGCTGCAATGCAAAGCATTGCGGTGGCGTGGTAACAGGGTAATTTAGTTTGTTTAATATATAAATGCCATTTTAATAATTACTGCTTAATTCTGCCACAGGATTAATTTCCCGTGGCAGACATAGCAATTCTTAAAGTTAGTCGTAAAAACTTAATCAAATATAAGAAAGTTTCTAATAGCAAAAACTCTCATAAGCTAAACTCTTCCCTTCTCCCTTCTTCCTTCTCTCTTATATCTTATATCTTATATCTAACAAAACAGGAGTCTAAACATGAATTTTTTAAAAATCACTGTAGAAGTTGACGCTAATCAGCTTGCACAAAGAAAAAGAATTGTTGCTGGAAGTAATTCTAATGTTTTGAAAAGTAAAAGCCTTAGAAGAAGTGTAGTCAAAAGAAGAGATACGGACGATGAAGAAAATCAAGGCGATTTATATAATATCGAAGATGAACTTAGAAATCTTTGTGAAAACTATAATAATGAAATTAAAGATTCTGCTTATTTTGAAATAGTTGAAGCAAAAAGGAAAAATTTATCTTTATATGCTTTGATAAAAGATAATTTGTCTATTGATTCGCTTTTTTCTAATTTATTTCATAATTTAGAATTAAAAGCTAATAGTATTTTAATGGAAGAAGTTACTTTTAAAGAGTTTGAAGACAGAATTAATTTTCATAGAAAAAGTGAATTGTGCGAATCTTTCGGAATAGATTCTTTGAGAGGTCGTAGTGATGATTATATAGAAAAAGTTATCGAATGTTCAAAAGATATTAATTTCTTGAATGAAGAAAAAAATTATATTGGTAGAGATAATTTTTTTAAAGAATTGAAAAGAATATGTGCTTCTCCTGCTAGAAAAAAGTTTTATGGGCATCCAGTGCATTATTCAATAAATACAGAAGATTTTGAAGAATCTCAAGAAATCTGTGAAACTTTATTAAAGGCTCTTTATCAACAGAAAAGAATTTTCAGCAGAAGGTTTTGCGTGGTTAATTTTGAAGAAGAATTAAGGGAAGATTTTATTGAGTCTTTATATAGAATAGGCTATGGTGGTGTTATAATTATTGACGCTACGTCATACAATTCTGACGAAGAAGGAAAACATATAAGAAGAGGCAGTTATTTAAAGTTAGCTGGTTTGTGTAAAGTTATAAACAAATATAAAAACACTGTATTAACGATATTCTGTTACCCAAATAACAATGATGAAGTTAAAGATAAATTTTTCAAAAACTTAAAAGAAATGACGCTTGTTGATCTTTCTGAAAATGCTGTTACTTATTCACAGGCTTGTGATTATTTAAAAATCCTCGCTAAGAAAAGTAAGACAAGATTTAAAAAATCATTGATAGCTAATCTTAAAGAAGATGATTTACTTACTCCAAAAAGTTTAAGAGAAATATTTACGGCATGGTATGAATACGACCTTAGACATTCTGTTTTCCCTCAATATAAAGATTTGAAAGAAACAAATAATTTGAAAAAACATACCGAAGATGAATCTGCAACAAATGAATTGAATGCTTTAATTGGGCTTCCAAAAGCTAAACGTCTTATTGACAGAATTATAAATTACAATAAAATACAAAAACTAATTGCGAAAAGAGGCGGTGGAAAATCTTGTTGCTCAATGCACATGGTGTTTTCTGGCAATCCTGGTAGTGCTAAGACTACTGTCGCTAGATTGTTCGCTAAAATTATGAAAGAAGAAGGTGTGCTTTCTACTGGTGTATTCTTGGAAGTTGGAAGAAGTGATTTGATTGGAAAATATGTTGGTCATACGGCACCTCTTGTTAAAAGCCAATTTCAAAAAGCTAAAGGCGGAGTTTTATTCATAGATGAAGCTTATTCACTTCTTGATGATAGAAAAGGCTGTTTCGCTGATGAAGCTATAAATACAATTGTTCAGGAAATGGAAAATAATCGTGATGATATTATAGTAATATTTGCTGGATATAAAGAAGAAATGAAAAGCTTTATAGAAAGAAATCCTGGGCTTCAATCACGCATAGCACATCAGGTTGAATTTGAAGATTATTCTTCTGAAGAACTTTGTAAAATAGCTGAACATATTGCTAGAAAATCAAATTATTCTTTTTCTGATGGAGCTATTAAAAAACTCAATTTGATTTTTGAGAAAGCTAAGAACAATTTAAATTTTGGAAATGGTCGTTTTGCTCGAAACATATTTGAAAAAGCCAGAATGATTCAGGCAGAACGATTATCTAACTATTCTTATGACTCTATGTCAGATAATGACTTATTCACTTTAACTGCCGATGACATCGAATTCCCAGAATATATCTCTTCTGACAAAAAACACATTGGTTTTGAAATATGATTG
>CAJOQX010000306.1 GCA_905236865.1 Candidatus Rifleibacteriota bacterium | reverse complement strand
TTTTTGTCATATTTTTATGATGAACGCATAGATAAAGGTGAACTGACTCCATATTGGTTGATAGTTCTGAAGTATAAATTATCAAAGTTATTTTCAAAATTTACTAAAAAATAGGCATTCCGCATTTTGTGCAGAATTTTTCTTGTGGGTTATTTTCTTGTCCGCAGTTTGAACAAGCTATCATTTTAACTTTTTCTATCTGTATATTTTGTTTCATATCTTCTTTTTTCATATTTGGAGGTAAATTAGTTAAAGGTTTGGGTTCTTCTATTTTTATAGATTTAGGTTTTTCTTCCACTAATGAGGTTGCTAAGTGGGCAACATCTTTTCCTATAACAGTAGACATATCAACCCCATCTTTAACTTTTTTGACACAGAAAATTTCAATTGGCATTGATTTCCCTTTTACCATTATGGATTCACGTTGTTCTATGTCAAAATAATCTTTAACTCGCTCATAAGTTGCTCTAGTAATAAACATTTCCATTCCTTTAGCTTGTGCCATAATACGAGCTGCGAGATTAACATTATCGCCTATAACAGTATAAGAAAGAGCTTTTTCAGAACCCATATAACCTGCGGTAACAATACCAGTATTAACTCCGATACCAATTTGTATTACTGGTTTTCCTTCTTTTTTCCATACTTCTTGAAGTTGATAAAGTGCTTCTAACATTCTTACACCGCAAAGAACAGCTCTAATAGGGTCATCATTTCTAGCAACAGGTGCTCCGAAAAGAGCCATTAATTCGTCACCAACATATTTGTCTAGAGTTCCGTCTAGTTCCATAAGAATGTCGGTCATTTTAGTGAAATATACATTGAGTTGTTCAACGATATCTGTTGGATCCATGCTTTCAGACATTTTTGTGAATCCACGAATGTCAGAAAAGAACATAGTAACTTCACATTTTTTCCCACCCAGTTTTAATGCGGATGGGTCAGACATAATCATTTCTGCAACAGAGGGAGAAACGATTCTGCTTAAACTACCACGAAGTTCTTCATTTTTTCTAAGTTGTTCTTCGTTAAGTTTTTGCGAGGAAACCAAATCTTCCATGGTTGCAGAATATAGTTTTGCGTTTTTCATGACCAAACCAGCAACTTCTGCACAGGTTGTAAGTAAATTTTGATCATCTCTTGAATAATCTGAATTTGTCATTTCTTCGACATTTAGAATGGCAAATAGTTTTCCATCTGCATAAATAGGGGCGGCGAGAATAGTTTTAAAAACTCCTTTCCCTATTAACACTCTTAACTTGGGGTCAACTTCACATTCTTTTACGCCAAAGGCACCTGCACCACCAACAACGTCATTTATTTTTTGTTTTAATAGGTGAGTAATCATACTGTTTTCTTCGTAAGGAATTTCAAATTTTTTATAATCTGCTGGTTTTATTCCTGTAGCTTTTACAATTCTAAGTTTTCCTTCTTTTTCATCGTTTAAAAGCAATTGAACTTTTTTTGCATCAAGACCTTTTGTTATAATTTCTACAGTATTTGCAAATATTTGATCACGATCAAGACTTTTTGTAAGATTCTTAATACGCATTAAAGTTGTAGTTAATCTCATTGACTTTTTGTTTATTTCTTCACGCATGGTTCTTATTTCACGATCCATGCGTTCTTCATCTGTTTCATTTTGATTTTGTTCGTTTGTATTATCTCCAGAAGTATCTTCTTTAGATTGATTAACAGCATCATTTTCTGTTTTATTATCAGCGTTTGAAATACCTAAAGCTTTGTCTAATTCTAAGTTATTTTGTTTTTTCTTTTCTTCTACTTCGTTTATATAATTAGCAGCAAAAGTAGAATCTACTCTTGCTTTTAGTGCACCGTCAGATTTGACTACTTTACCTGTAGAATCGGTTGTAATTTGTCTACCATTTTTCCTTAAATATTCATAACGGAAATACAGATAAAGTAAAAAGGCGGCTGAAAAAAGAACCATTGTAGCATATTGATTCCACCATACATTTATTGGAAATTGTGAAGGTTTATACATTATGAGGAGTGTTGTGGCCGCCAACGAAGTTGGTAGTAAAAAACCTAGAAAAGTTATTGTATACTGTTCGCCTAAAACTCCAAAAATTCCTATTAAAGCTAAAATATAGAAGTAAGAAAAATAGGATTGAAGTCCAAAAATAATATTTTTAGGAATTTTATTAAAATAGATAAGAGCTGATATTGCAATAGTCAAAAAGCTACCAAAAATCCAAAGCATATCAATAAAATAGTTTTTTAAATTCGAGGGTTTTTTAGTAGTTATTTTTTTTATATTGGTATTTTTAGAAGGCGATGATTTAGTGTTTTGTTTTACTTCATTCACTGCCTTATTATTTATTTCATTATTTTTATTATTTTCTGCCATTTATTTGTCACAAAGAAGTAATTTCTACCATTAAACATTCAGCAGAATAGCTTCCTGCTGTCATTCGTGAAAGCAATTTTTCAGCTTCGCTTGGTTTTCCCTGTTTGCAAAGCAGGTGTCCAAGCCAAGCTATTGCTTTTCCTGTTTTAATTTTACAATTTAGACATTCTGAAGCTAATGTAAAGGCTTCATCTTTCATTTCGGAAGTATAAGCAACTATAGAATTAATTGTACTTCTATAAGCTAGACATTTCCCTTCGCAATTTAGATTATTAGCTATTTTTTTCCATTTTGGCATATCTTGTTTATATTTTAATTTGCAATCTAATTCAGCAATATCTGTTAATATTATGTATCTTAATAAAGAAGATTTTGTTGTGCTTAATGCTTTATTGTAATTAATATGAGCTTGATTAGCATCATCTGAATTTAAACAACAACGTGCTAGGACTAAAAGAGAAATTGCCGTTTCATCAGCATTTAGTAATTTTGCCCTATCGGATGAAATTGAATTGATGATTTTGTAAGCTGTTAAAAAATCACCTTTTTCTGTTTTTATATAAGCTTCATATATTTGTCCAATTTCATAATATTCTGTTCCTTGAAAAATCATATAATAATTATTTATACTGTTTATTGCTTCTTCATAGTTTTCTCTGTTGATTAGGGCAAAAATAAACCCTTGCCAAAAATAAGGAAAATTTTTCTGATTATCAATGGTTAAAGCTTTTTTCCCTATTGTAAAAGCGGTTTCAATGTCTCCTTTAGAAATATAATTCCAAATTTTTGTTTCTAAAATTTTCATGTCTGTAAAACTTATATTTTCTTTAGTGATTTGAGCACCACTTATTTTTATCAAACTAGATAAACCTAATAATTGTGTAATTCTAAATACTACTAATTTGCCAAAAGGCATAATTAAAGAAGAGAGGAAACTAAATATTAAACCTATACTCATATAGGTTAGTTTTTGAATAATAGGTAAGTTGCTTTGAAAAGAGAGGACGAAACTGCTGAAGAAAAAACAGAAAAGCCAAATCCCTAATAATTCATAAGTTACAGGTCGTATATCCTCTTTTAATAGTTTAAAACAAGGATATAAAATAAAGAGAGCAAACGCAAATAGGTTGGAACCGATAATCAATCTGGGTATAATCCACATTTCATCATAAATATAACAATAACCATTTAAAAAGCTTGAATAAACATCTGTTATTGAAAAATTATAAGATAAAGTCATTAAAATTATGCCTGCAAATACGAAAAGAAAGATTTGCCAAAATGCTGATTTTTTACACAAAGCTGATGCACATAATCCTAGTGCCATAAAAACTACTAAATAATATATAACGGCAAGATATTTTGATAAAAGCAAAGGTAGAAAAGAAACTAATATTATGATTGGTTGATTCATTATAGCTTCAAAAAAGCCAATTTTAGGGTTGTTTTTTGTATTTATTTTGCTTATTAATTCACAGGCTTTATATGCTCTAGCAAAATTGCCATTATGCATATCAATAGCAAAACATAATCTGTATTCATCTATATCATATTCAATATTATCCTTTATTACAACATTGTCTAATTGTTTTTCAGCTTCGGATTTCATTCCTTTTATAAGGTTTATCATTGCTAATCTAACTTTAGCAGGAAATTTGTTTGGAGTTAATTTTAAAGTTTTGTTTAAAGCTATATGTGCGTCACCGAGATTGCCTTTGGCTATTTGAATTTTGCCTTCTAACAAGTGGACTTCAGATTTTCCAGCTTTACGAAGTTTTTTAATTGGAATTTTATCTATTACATCTTTAGCTGTATCATACATTCCTAGTCTTGTGTAAAGCTTAGCCAATTGCATTAAAGGCTGAACATTATTTGATTCTTCATAAGCTTCTTGGTAGCTTTGAGCAGCTTCTTCATAGTTCCCTGTTTTTTCAGCTCTTTCAGCTTTTTGAATTAGTAGATGATATTTTAGATCTATTTCTATAGAACCTAATGATTCTTGTGCGAAAACGCAAGCTATATTAATGAACAAAAAAAATATATATAGCAAGCATTTTTTCATATTATTACCCTCTTAAATTGTAAAACTTTTATATTTTATAAGTTATGAGACAATGAAAATTTATAAATAGCCAAGAATTATAAGAAACTCTCAAAGAAAGTTTTATCGAACAAAATTTTCACTGTTTAACCTACTATACTAATCAGGACAAATGGTATAGGCAGACCTAATAACCAAGTTGAGAAAGGAAACTTTGCACAAATTTTTGAATTTCAACAACGGCAGAATCTTGTCTTGAAGCTTCTAAGAATGCTATTTTCGTTCCACGCATTTCGCCTTCTCTTGTTTTATAAACTTCAATACGATAGACAAATTCTTGAGAAAAATTTTTATGAGGAAATACTTTAACTAATAGATGTGATTTATCTACTAGCCTTAGAATTATTGTTTCTTGTAAAGAATTGGTTTGTATAGAAACCTCCATACCCAAGTCTTTTTTTTCTCTAAAAAGATACCTTTGGGAGGCTCTATATATTAAGTCTCCCACATCTTGTAAACTTAGATAGAATTCTTTCTCCATTCTTGCTCTGTAAAAGTATAAATTATAAAAAAACGAGGTTAATAAAAACCTCGTTTTTTATATTGTCTTAAATATTCTCAAGTTCTTTTTTGTATTCTTTTAGCTTGATTAGTTGTTTATCATAACCTGCAACATCAGTTCTGATTCTTTCAACTATTTCGATAGGAGCTTTGCTTACAAAGTTTTCATTATCTAGCTTAAAAGCAATTTTTGCCCTATTTTTTTCGGTATTTTCTATTTCTTTTGTAACACGAGCAAGTTCGACAGCAATATCTATAACACCAGCTAAATCGATACATATTTCAGTAGAGCCTGCAAGACCGACTAGGTGACCAACTGGTTTTTGTTTAATTATTTCAAATTTTTCAACACCAGCGAGAGCACATATCATTTGAACTTGTTTTGTATAAACATTGCTAAGACTGCCATTGTCTACTATTCTGACGGTTAGTTTTTTTGCAGGTGATATATTGGCAGAAGCTCTCATATTCCTAATGACACGAACAGCTTCCATTAAATCGCTTATTTCTGCTTCTAATGTAGAATCAATAGAAGCTTTGTCTGCAATCGGGAAAGTTGCTTTCATTAAGAAGCCTTCACTTCCAGGAAGTTTTTGCCAAATTTCTTCAGTAACAAAAGGCATAAATGGATGAAGAATTCTTAGAGCATTATCTAAGCAACTAAGCAATACTTGTTGAACAGTAGCTTTTCTTTCTAAATCTTGTCCAAACAAGACAGACTTGCTCATTTCAATATACCAATCACAGAAATCGTTCCATATAAATTCATATACTGCTTTTAAAGCATCGTTAAATCTGAAATTACCTTCTACTAGCAAGTTTCTAACCTGATCTATAGTGTAATTCATTCTAGAAATTATCCATCTATCAACTTCACTTAGTTTTTCAGAATCAGGAATTTTATTATTTATACTTACATTAGCTCCTTCGAGATTCATAAGGACAAATCTAGAAGCATTCCAAAGTTTGTTAGCAAAGTTTCTTCCTATTTCGACTTTGTTTTCAGCAAAACGAATGTCTTGACCTACTGGAGCAAGCGAAACAATAGTATATCTCAGAGCGTCTGCACCGTATTTTGCAATTATATCTAATGGGTCTGGACTATTACCCAAAGATTTACTCATTTTGCGTCCTTTCATATCTCTAACAATGCTTGTGAAGTAAACATCATGGAAAGGACATTTATCTAAGAAGTAGTAGCCAGACATAACCATTCTAGCAACCCAGAAGAAAATAATATCTGGACCAGTGACAAGAGTATCTGTTGGATAGAATTTTTTTAATGTTTCTGTTTCGTCTGGCCACCCCATTGTTGAAAAAGGCCATAACCAAGAGGAGAACCAAGTATCTAGAACATCTGAATCCTGATTGATTCCTTCAGTTGCATTACATTTTGTACATTTCGTTGGCTGTTCAGCAGAAACAATTACATTTCCACAATGGCTACAAGTATAAGCAGGAATTCTATGACCCCACCAAAGTTGGCGGCTTATACACCAGTCACGAATATTTTCCATCCAGTGAAGATAAACAGAACCCCATCTAGCTGGAGTAAAACGTAAAGTGCCGTTTTTATAAGCTTCAATAGCTTTAACAGCTAAAGGTTTCATTTTTACAAACCACTGATCTGAAAGATATGGTTCAATTATAGTTTTACAACGTTCACAATGTCCGACTGCTAATTGGTGGTCTTCTATTTTATCTAGAAGACCCATTTCTTCAAGACGTTTGACTATTGCTTCTCTGCTTTCAAATCTATCCATTCCTTTGAACTCGGCAGCATTTTCGTTCATCACGCCTGTTTCATCCATAACAATGATTTGTGCTAGATTGTGACGGCGACCTACTTCAAAGTCATTTGGATCATGAGCTGGAGTTATTTTAACTGCACCAGTACCAAAGGCTTTATCAACATAATCGTCTGCTATAACAGGTATTTCACGATTAACAAATGGAACTACAACAGTTTTGCCAATCATGTCTTTGAAACGTTCGTCAGAAGGATTTACAGCTACAGCAGTATCACCTAACAGGGTTTCTGGTCTAGTCGTAGCAATTTGAATAGAGCCATTACCATCTTTACAAGGATAATGCATATACCAAAGATGTCCATTAGTGTCTTCTGGTATTTTTTCTTCATCAGAGAGAGCTGTCCTACAACGAGGACACCAGTTAATAATATATTTGCCTTTGTATATTAAACCATCGTTATAAAGTTTTATAAAAGTGTTTTGTACTGCTTTACTTAGACCTTCATCCATGGTAAAGCGTTCTCTTTGCCAATCACAGGAACAGCCAAGTTTACGGAGTTGTTTTAAAATAATACCACCGTATTTTTCTTTCCATTCCCAAACTCTATTAACAAATTTTTCACGTCCTAAATCGTGCCTTGTAAGTTTTTCTTTGGCTAAAGCTTTTTCAACTACATTTTGAGTAGCAATACCAGCATGGTCAGTGCCAGGAAGCCACATAGCTTCAAAGCCTAACATTCTATGGTAACGAATTAGGATATCTTGTAATGTATTGTTAAGAATATGCCCCATTGTAAGCATACCAGTAACATTTGGTGGTGGAATAACTATAGAATATTTTTCTTTTTTTGAATCTTCATGGGCGTGAAAACAGCCTTTTTCTTCCCATTTTGAATAAATTGAGTTTTCAACTTCTGTTGGTTCATAAGCTTTTGATAAAAGCTTTTGTTCATTTTCTGACATAATTAAGCCTTCGTTCAAACTTTATAATTATTTCTGTATTAAATGTATTAACTTATCAAATTCTTCAGAGCTGAGATTGAGGCTTCTAGCATTAGAGAATATATTGAGTTTTGTTTCTATTTCTTGAATCTTCAATCTTGTTCTTTCATCTGGTTTAATCTTATAAGCACGTTCTAAGTAATCTATGGCTTCTTGGAATCTTGATTCCGTTATTAAAACGTCTGACATACTGAATATAAGTGGCAGATAATTAGGATCGATATTTAGACCAAATTCAATGTATTCTTTGGCTTTTGTTAAATCTCCTTTTTCCATCATTCTTTGAGAGAAGTTACTGTAAGTTGTAGCAGTTGGTTCAAAAATAGGGAGATTATCTATTGAAAGTCCATTAGGAGCAACTATTCTAGTTCCACAAAGATGGCAAAAACGGCTTTCTGGATTAGTTTGGGCAACACCACAATTAGTACATCTATAAAGGTTTTGAACAACCCAAACTTTAGATTTTTTAATAACCTTATCACCTTTGGTATAACCTTTTTCGACTTCAAACACAATGCAACGTTCAGGGAATTTATCGCTTCTGAAATAGGTGGTTGCAATATGTTTATTTACATCAAATTCTTCTGAAATAACAGGCATATAATTAATCTTGTTAGGAATAATTAGCCTATCCATTAATTTTTTATGTAAATTTTGGAGTTCAGGATCAGATTTTTTTGAAAGAGCGGCATCTAATCCGTCGAAGAAATCTATAAAGCTTGCGAGAGTTTCATCATTATCTAAAGTAACAGGTGCGTCTAATACTTTAACAGATTTCTGTTCTTCAAGCTGATTTTTAACCATATTAATTTCAGCTTCTTTTTCAACTAATTGGTTTTTAGCTTCTCTCAATTGTTTTTCAACATTTTGAGTGATAAGAAGCTGATCTGCATATTGTTGAGATAGAGATTCTAAGGCTTTGTTGTCTACTGATGGAACTTCATCTCTTTTTAATTCTAGGCTTCTTTGAAGTTTAGATATTTCTTCTTCTTTATCTTCAACCGTTTGACGCAATTGAGAAATTTGCAACATATACTCTTCGTGCTTAGTTTTTGAAACCCCTTCGGAATTTAGTTTTTCTAATTCTTTGTTTAATTTGTCTACAGTTTCTTCAGAAGTTATAAGTTTGTTTTTAAGTTCATTTATATCTTGCTTTTCTGTTTCGTAGACATTAACTTTATCGTTTATTTTTTCATTTTCAGCTGTTAATCTTAAGATTTCATTTTTAGCTTCATTAAGTTCATCATTTGCTTTTTTTAACTCATCATCAACAGAAATCTGATTTTTTTCTTTTGCTTCTAGATTCTTCTGCATATCTTCCATCTGTTGAGAAAGCTCTGCAACTTGAGTCTTATATGTTTCAGCTTCGAGAGAAATTTTTTCTATTTGTTCTTGGTTTTTATTGTTGGCTTCTAAAACAGCCTTTTTAATTTCTTCATCTTTTAATGCATTTAGTTCATTAGGAACAGCTTCTAATTGTTCTGTCTTACTTTTAAGTTCTTCGACAGTAGCTTTTAATTCATCAGTAGTAGCTTGAAGTTCAGCTTGTTTTTTGTCTAACAATCCATTTAGCTCGCTGATTTTCTTTAAAGAATTATCTGATTCACCTTTTATTTTTTCTATTTCGCTTTTTAGTTGTGAATTTTCATCAGAAACGCCAGATTTTTCAATTTTTAACTCATCTAGCTCTTTTTTTACATTGTGATAGTCGGATTGAATTTTTCTAAGATTATCTTCTAATTCAACAATTTTAGGGTCTTCAACATACTCTGCAACGGACATATTTTTGTTATTTTCAAGCATTTCGTTTAAAGAACGAATTTGGCTATCTTTTTCATCACCGATTTTTTTACAGAGTTTCTTTTGTTCATCTAGCTCAACACGCAAACTTTCAAGCTCAGAATTTTTCTGCTCTAGAGCTGTTTGTAAATCATCTGCTCTATCGTTATCTGCTTCACCAGATTCAATTTGGTTTTTTAAATTTCTAATCTGTAATTGAAGTAATTTAATCAGATTGTCTTTTTGAACAATCTGCTGATTCAATTTTTTGAAAAATTCATTACTTATCTCGCCGTTGGCTTCTGGCATCATCGATCTCCTAAAACAAACTTACTACTAAAAAGCGACTTATATTTATTAATACTTCCTTTTAAGTAAAATATCAATACTAAATATAACTATAGATTAGTTAGTCTAGCATAGAGTTTAAATCAATGCAACTTTTCTAACTTAAAGTATAATTTTTTTTAAATTAACGTCTATTATATGGGGCGTTTTTCAATGAACTAAGCTGGTTTTTAAGTTTCTTTTGACAGTCATCGCACATTACCCCTTCATAAATTATCGAATTGCATAATTCGCAGTGATGAGCAATTTTACTTAGTCCAATACGATCCAAACGTCCAGATTTTATAAATCCCCAAACATCTTCTTCTGAACAACCACAATTTTGAGCGACCTGAGGTACTGATACACCAGGATTTGCTTTCAAAAATGACTTGATTTTTATAAAAAGTTCTTCTTCTTTTTTAAAACATTTAGGACATACGTCCCTAGATATTTTAACCATAATCTGACCACAGATTCTACAAGCAATCAAATTGTTTCCATCTTGCTGTTCTGCCATAATATTATTACCTTTCATATTTTAATGACTTTTTTATAAGCCATAAATAGTTGCTACGACTGGCAAACCAAATCAAAGACTCCATTATTAGACAACAATTTATAATTAATATCTATAACGAAGTAAATCTATTTTATACTATCCTTGTTTGTTTATCAAGTAATTGTTATTGTAGCTTATATACATATTCACAATAAATATGATTATTTATTTAAGATTGGTAATAGGGAAGCTGAAATAATTCTTTTTTCTCTTTGGTTTGTATCTTTTATTATTAAAGCTCCATCTTCTTCAACTCTTTCAGGTTTTGCTATAAAGGTATTTTCATTAGGTATAGCTACAGAAAATTCTCTGTTCCAAAATTGCCCTGCGTAGTTATTCCATAAATTTGTTTGTTCTTCTGTAGTAAGTTCAAATATATTGTTCCAGCTTTTACAGAAATTAATTAGGACTTCTTCACGAGAATAATCTAAACCGTATTCGCTAAGAGAAATTGCATTTATTGATTTATCTGTTAAAGGAAGTATATTGATGCCTATTCCCACTACAGATCTAAAACCACCAACAAAGGTAGTTGATTCTGTAAGTATTCCTGCAAGTTTTTTATCATTTATCCAAATATCGTTTGGCCATTTAAGCCAGAAGTCTTTTGTTGATAATTCCATCTTATCCAAGGCAGAAGCAAGAGCAATACCAGCTATCATCGAAATAGGAAAATGATATTCTTTTACATCAACAGAAAAAGAAAACATAAGATTTTGCCCATCTGTATCAGAAGACCATTTTCGATTATATTGTCCTTTTCCATTGGTTTGTATATCTGCGACTTCTATTCTGTGACAAAAGTCTTTATCACGCCATAAAGCTTTGATGTCATCGTTGGTAGAAGAAGTAAAAGAAAGCCAAGCTAACTTGTGATTTTTCCAAAATTTTAATTCTTTTAGTGTATTTATAAGTTTTGTGTGCATGATATTTAGAGGTGAGGGGTGAGGGATTAGAGGTTAGAGAGTAGAGGAATGTTTGTTTTGAATCTTGTTTTTCTCTTTTCTTCTCTCTAACTTCTATTTTCCTCTATATATTTATATCTTTAAGTTTATCTATAATCTTGTAGGCGGTGTAATCTCTTGTGAGAGGTGTTAGAGATACATAGCCATCTGAAACAGCATTGTTGTCGCAATCTGGATTCTTATCTATTACGAAAGGTTTTCCATTTACCCAATAATAAGGTTTTCCGAAAGTGTCTATGCGTTTTTCAAAACCACCTCTATATTCAACAAAACCCATTTTTGTGATTTTTAAACCTTTTATTTCAGAATCAGACAAGTTTGGAACATTTAAGTTGTAAACATAAGTTTTGTCTGCCTTAATTTCAATAAGTTTTTTTACACATCTCAAAGCCCAATTAGCAGCTACAGAATAATCAGAATCAGTAGAGTAACTATTTAAAGAAACAGCTAATGAAAGAATGTCTGCATAAGCTCCTTCGTAGGCAGCAGCAACAGTTCCTGAATACATTATATCGCAGCACATATTAGGTCCTTTGTTTATGCCAGAAACAATTAAATCTGGCTTCTTTGGTGCAAAAAATTCTATGCCTAGCTTTGCACAATCTGCAGGTGTTCCACTTATTGCAAAAGCTTTTACACCATTTACTTCAAAAGGAACTTCTTTTGCCCTTAGGGGTAAACCTAGAGTTAGTGCATTACTAGCAGCACTACGTTCTATATCTGGTGCAAAAATATATACTTCTCCTAATGTGCTCATAACTTTTGCTAAGGCAACTATTCCAGGAAAATGGACTCCATCATCATTACATATTAATATTTGCATATATGCTCCAATAAAAAATATAATTTAAATAAAACTTGATAGGTTAATAGGCTTATGATATAATGCCGCAACTTTGTTTTCAAGGTTTTTAATTGTGAAAGGTTTATCTATATCTCCAGGCTATGCCTTGGGAAAAATATATTGTTTAAAACACTTTCAGTTAGAAAGTCTTCCTACTGAAAATGTTGATATTAACGATGTTGAAACCGAAATTGAACGTTTTGGTGTCGCATTAGATATTTCACGCAATGAAATAATCCAAATGCTTGATATGCCTCAAATTAAAAGCAGTGTAGAAATTTCAAATATTTTTCAGGCTCACCTAACATTAATAGATGATCCTGATTTACGTAAAGAAATTATAAAAAGAATAAAGGAACAAAAACAAGATTGTTGTTCTGCTGTTAGCAAAGTTATAAAAGATTATAGTACTTTCTTTAAAAATCTCCCAGACCCTCAATTTCAAAGCAAAGCAATAGATATTCTTGATATTGGCAAACGTATTTTGAAAAATTGTCAGAAATCTAAAAATCCGACAACAAAGCTAGAAGAATTAGATGAAGGTATGATAGTTCTTGCAGAAGACTTAACACCTTCAGATATGATGACCTTAGATCCGTCAAGAATACTTGGTATTGCAATTGAAGAAGGGACGACTACTTCTCATGCTGCAATTATGGCAAGATCACTGGGAATTCCTGCCTTGATTCAAGTTAAAAATTTGATGAAAAAGGCGAAAGATGGTGTTTTTGCTATTATAGATGGTTCGTCAGAGCAGATTATTTTAAACCCTAATGAAAGTTTAAAAAAGAAATATAGGGAAGAATATACCGAATATCAGAATCGTCAAAGAAGAATGTATGAGGTTCTTTCAGAACCATCAGTAACAAAAGATGGGGTTGAGGTTTTATTAAAGGCTAATGTAGGACAGCTTAGCGATATTGAGCAGGCGGTGAAAAACAATGCAAATGGAGTAGGGCTATATAGAACCGAATTTGCATATCTTACAAGAAGAACTTTCCCAACAGAAGAAGAACTTTACGATAGTTATTATGAGGCTGCACTTAAATTGAAAGGTAAGCCAATGGTTATTCGTACTATAGACCTAGGTGGTGATAAAATATCACATCTTACAGGAAATAGTATAGAACAGAATCCTGAATTGGGATGGCGTGCTATAAGAATCTCTTTGGAATGTAAAGATATATTTATAACACAGCTTAGGGCAATATTAAGAACAGCTTCCAAAACTCCAAAAGATCAAATCAGAATATTGTTTCCTATGATTTCTAGTATTGAAGAACTTACAGAAGCAAAAAATATTCTATTTGAAGTTAAAGAGCAAATGAGAAAAGAAGGAATATCTATTCCTAATAAAATCAAAATAGGTATAATGGTTGAAGTTCCTTCTGTAGCGATAATGTCGGAGATATATGCTAAAGAAGTTGATTTTTTTGCAATAGGAAGCAATGATTTAGTTCAATATACTCTCGCTGTTGACAGAACCAATCCAAAAGTAACTCATCTCTATAAGCCTACTAATCCTGCAATTTTATGTTTAATAGACAATGTTGTAAAAGCTGCAGAAAAACATAAGATTGAAGTTTGTATCTGTGGTGAAATTGCTGGTGATATAAAATACACTATTTTGCTTTTGGGGTTAGGATTACGAGAGCTTTCAATGAATTCTATTCTTATCCCAGCAGTGAAAAATATAATCCGCAATATTTCTTATGCTGATATAAGAGCAAAAATAGCTCCATTGCTAACTCTAAAAAGCTCGATAGAAATAGAAACACAATTAAGCAAATTAAATAATGATTTGGGCTTGTTGTGAAGAATAAAAATAAAATACTAATTCAAATCACGATTTTAGCGGTTATTATTGTTTTGTATTCCCCTTTTATTCATCGGCTTTCTGCCCAATATATAAAAGAATCATTCTCTCAACCGCAGAATCTTCCATCTGTTTCTGCCAGATTTAAAGGTTATGATTTTAAGATTATGTTGGCAAAGAAAAGGGATGAAAAAGCTAAAGGTTTAATGTTCTATAATGAAATAGCTAGTAATACAGGAATGTTGTTTATTTATAAATATCCTCAAAAGATGTCTTTTTGGATGATGAACACTAAAATCCCTTTAGATTTGGTATTTTTTTCTGAAAACATGGAAGTTACTGAATATATAAAAAATATGATTCCTGGTTACGGTAAAAAAATAGATTTGCTTCCTCACTATACTTCTAAAGGTGAAGCAAAATATGCTTTAGAATTAAAAGCAGGTATGATAGATGAATTAAGTATAAAAGTTGGTGATAAATTAGAGATACCTCAAATATTTCTTGAATTACCTAATGAAATACAATATTCTGATTACTGATGACTTCAAAATATATTAATATATTTATACGAATAGTTGGTTTGGCAATAACAGCCTTATTTGTGATTCAACCATGGATATTAGATATCGGTGGTAGTAATCCGTTTCTTTTTAGTGGCTGGCTTCAAATTGTAGCTGCTTCGATTTCTCTTTCTTTTTCAGCTTTATTTTTGATAATATATCGTCCTGTCAGAGTTTTTAATACATTAACCCATATTTTATTTATTATATTTTTAGCGATAGTTATTTCTTTGAGTTTTACACATTATAATTCATCTTTAAGAATTTCTTTAATATATATAGGTTTATTGGCTTCTTTAGGAGCTCTTAGATTATTCAGAAGACAAGAAGATAACTTTGGTGTGGCAGGTATGATTGCTATAAGTGGTTTTTTTATGGCAGTTTATGCTTTTTGCCAAAATTATGGTTGTGATTTTCTTGTTTGGGAAAGTAAATATACCGTTGTTGGAACATTAACAAATCCTAATTTTCTTGGAATTTTCTTGTGCTTAACAGCAATAGTCACATTAGGTTTGGCTTTTGAATTACGTCCTATAAGTTTAAAGAACAGTTTAATTTTTCTTTCTTTTTTTATAATACAATTAGGAGCTCTTCTTATAATAAAGAAATCAGGAATTAATCTATGTATATCATTTATGGTTCTATTATGGATATGGGCAGATTCTTTTAAATCATCTGGAAAATTAACTAAGATTTCACCAATAATATTTGGTTTTTTTATTGCTTTATTTCTATTGTTTACTCAATGGGTTATATTTGATGAAATTTCAAAATATCCTTGGGAAAAGTTGACTAAAGTTCCTAATAATTATAAGCCTTTTGTAGCTAGATTGATTCAATGGCAAATGGGATTTTCAATTTTCAAGGAACATCCCAAAACAGGTACTGGTGCAGGCTCAATTCCTTATATTATGCCTTTAAAACGTCCTCCAACAGGTTCTATACTTGGTCTAGCAATATATAATGACGATCCTCATTCATTTATAATTACAACGTTATCCGAAACTGGTTTTATTGGTCTATGGGGGATAAGCTCTTTATTTGTTTATTTATTTGGTTGTTTTATAAGGAAAAATACACGATATGAGAAAATTAAAATATCTTCTTTGAAAGAAAAAGAAGAGCAAGTCATAGAATTTCCTTGGTTATACACTTTTATTGCTTTATTAATTTTATATTTGAGTATTGAGTCTGGTTTTGTTCACATAATTAATCTTCCAATAGCGATTAGTTTTATTGTTATATTTTTTGGAATTAGCACTAGTATAATTAATATGAGCTATACTTCAAATTCTAATAGTGATTATTTTTACTTAGGAAAATCAACTTTTGTTGGAATTCTAACTTTTGTTTTTTATGGTCTTTTTAATAATAATTTTACTATTTTACCTTTAATAGGTATGATGGTTTTGATTATAAGTTTACATTTATCTTGTTGTCTTCCAGAGCTTAGATATAAACCTAAATTTACAATTATTTCTATTTTCTTTATCTTTTTGCCTATTATTTATTTTTTGACAGCCACTCATTTTCAATTATCTTACCAGTTAGAAGAAAAATATATCGGAAAGGGAATAGAAAGTTTTGGAAAACAGAAATACAAAGATTCTGAACAGTATTTTTTATCGGCCATAGAGACAAATTCGCAATCTTTGAGAGCATATAGCGGTTTAGCTCATGCTTTAGAATTTCAAGGAAAAACAGATGAAGCTTTAGATGTATTAAATCAATTAGACACTATGGTTCCAAATATTTTTAATGTGAAATATAATATAGCAAAAATATTGTTTGAACATAATAAAATACATGAAGCTCATGTTTATGCTGTTAAGAATTTAGAGTGGGCTGATGACCCACTTTCTTATGAACTTCTTGGACAAATACTCCTGTTAGAACAGAATAAAAAAGAAGCAGAACAGGTATTTAAAGAAGGTCTTATTAGTATACCTTCGAGTTCAAAAGAAAGAATGGCTGCTGATAGAATGAGATTGAATCTTGCTTGGTTAGCTTATGACCGAGGAGATTATAAAATTAGTAAAACTTACTTAAATCTTATAGAGTCTGATTTAAAGGATACTATAGATGCTATGTATCTAAAAGGTATATTTTTTTGTTACGAAAAAAATTATAAAGAAGCCCTCGATATTTTTGAAAAAGCTCTTCGTATTTATCCAGATGTACCTAGAATTTTAAATGCCATAGGTTTCATTTTAACAGAAACGAATAAAGATTTACCTAGAGCCCAACTTTTGTTAGAAAGAGCTTTTGAACTATTAAAAAGGAATGAAAGGCTTAATAATCTTTCTGACTATTTAATGGTTACAAACAGTTTAGGGATGTTATATCAAAAGCAAAAAAAATATAAACAGGCTGGTGAGTTATTAAAAATAGCTTATGAAGAAACTCCTGAAGAGTATAAAGAATTAAAAGCTAGGCGTTTGAAAGATTTAAATAATTTTTATAATTCATTTGGAAAAGACGCTAATTAAAAAAATATATTTACAAAATTATTAAAATGAATAAATTCTAAGCTGCAAAGTATTTTTTTTATTGCAGGACTTATGAAAAGACAATTATTAATATCTTTATTTTCTTTTATACTTATTTCTGTAACTAGTATGGCTACAGAAATAAATTTGTCTTATTCTGCAACTTCATCTTCTATACTAGAATTTGCAAAACCATTGCCAGCTTCTTTTACTGTTAATCAACTTTTTGACAGAATGGAAAGGAAATCTGAAAGTATAGAGGCAATAGAATCAGAAGTAGAACTTTGCGATGATATTAGCACGTCAACTGTTACGTTGCGAATAAAAAGTCCAGATAAATTTTCTATTATTTTTTCAGATGGAAGTTCTAGTGTTTTCTTTAATGGTAACAATCTTTGGATATATATAAAAAATCTTAATGAATGTTTTTATTATGAATCAGAATCTTCTCCTTTTATAGATAAATGGGGAATAATAATGGCTGTATTTAATCCGAAGAAAATATTTGTTAATATGACTAGAAGTACATTGTCAGCTTTTTTCTCTATTGAAGCAGTTAAAAGGGAAAAAATGAAAGATGGAGATTATCATTATAATTTAAAACTCACTCCTAAACTAAGTATTTTTGTTCAAATATTTGAATTAGGCTGTTATGAAGCTATATTTTCTGAAAAGATTTATTTGCCTGTTAAAGTTATTGAATACGGTAGTGATAATAAAATAAAGAGTGTTTTATCTGTAAAATCATATAAAATAAATGAAAAAATTGAAGATAAAAAATTTGAATATGAAAATACAACGAAGGCAGATATGATTCCTATTAGCGTTGTAATTATGCAAAAAATAGAAGATTACAAAGATAGCATAATAAAAAAGGTTGATAAAGCAAAAGAAGCGGTTAAGAATAGCTTTCTAAATTGGGGTCTTTAAATGAGAGGAAAAAAGAAGAGAGATTATTCATGGTTAAGGGATTTTAGGCGTGAATATCTTAGAAAATCAACTAAAAATCCTGGTGTAGCTGCTTTGATGTCTTTTTTTATTATGGGACTTGGACAAATATATGCAGGTCACATAGATCGTGGAATAATTTTTTTGACAATTCATTTATTCTCTATTTTTATTGCTTATAGCCTTTATTCTTGTGGTTTCATATATGAATTTTTTGTAAATTTGTTTGGAATAAACTATATAATAGTAGTTAATTTCCTTTTTTCTGTAGCTATTATCCTTGTTTGGATTTTTAACATAAAAGAGGCTTATTATTTATCTATTTTCAGTAGTTTTAGAGATTGGTTTGAGGTAGAAAGGGTATTGTTGCCATCTATGGGAATACCTGCAAATAAGCTTATTTCTAATAATGCTCTAAGTATGTTGGAAGATGACAATAAAATAAAAATTATTGCCAACAAACCTAGAAAAGCAGAACTATTGTTACCAGCTAGTTCTGAAACAGAAATAATAGATGTGCAGAAAAAACAGGAAACCATAGAAATTAAAGTCGATGAATCAAAAGATAAACTAGATGAAGCAAAAGGAGAAACGGAAGGAAGTGATATTATGTATTCTTCAGCAATAAATCTTGTATATATGAACTCTAACTCTTGGAAAATATATTGGATTCTTGTTAGTTTAGTTGTTTGTGTAAGCATAGGGGTAGGGTTATATTTTCAAAATGAACAAGATGAAACATATTTTCAAATATCAAAAAACTTTGAAGTTTATTCTTCCTCGGTTTCTGTAAAACAAGCATCTTTAGAAAATGTACAAAAAACACCTATATTGCCTCCTAGTGATTCAATTATTCCTAATAATAACCAACAAATCGCTATGTTACCACAAAGCAGTAACAAGCAAGAGAACAGAATAGATATCAAAAAGCAAATTCCTAATGAACCCATAAAAGACAAACAAGAAAAAGAACAAACTATAGTTCAAGTTGAAACTATTAAGCCAGTTGTAAATATTCCTTTGCAAAAATCAGAAACGAATAATGACAAAAACAATGCTTCAGAAACGAAAAAAACTAATGAACAGGTTGTGTTTATACAAGGGAAAAAAGAAACATCTATTGTAAAAAAAGATTCAAAGCAAGAAACAACACCTAAATCTAATGGGGTTGTTTTATACGAGGCTCTTGAAAATCATGAAGTTGATGATGTTCAACTTGTTATGGCCGATGATGGCGGTTTAGATTCTCTTGAAGCTAGTATGAAAAAAGAAGCAAAGAATAATACTGATTCGAAAAATGCTGAAAAAGTAGAAAACAAACCTACTATACCAGATGTATCACAACAAGAAATAGACAGTATTAGGGAAAACAAAAAAGAAAATACATCTGAAAAAAAAGAGAATGAAAATTCAAATAAAGAAGAAAAGAAATCTGTGCCTATTATTATAGAAAGTTCAGAATTAAAAGCTAAATTAGATAAAATTAAAGAAAAAGGTGGCTTTGAATTTTATCAAGGTAATTGGGAAGCTGCTCTACCTTATTATTATGAATTGTCTAAATACAGGAAAAATTCAGATTCTTTTGAAATGTTAGGTATAATATATGAAAAGTTAAATAGGCTTCCAGAGGCTTATGAAGCTTATGAAAATGCTTATTCTTTAGGGTTGGATTCTAGCAATAATCTTAATAGATTAGGTTTAATTGCTGAAAAAATTGGAAAGTATGAAAAAGCTCAAATATATCTGGAAAAAGCTATAGAAAAAAATCCTAGACGAGCTGATATTATTTTAAGTTATGCTAGATGTTTGAATAAACAAGGAGAAAATATAGCTGCTGCACAAGTATTAGCTGTTCTTAGGGATACCACTGATTCTTATGCTATAAAGAAAGCTGTGGAAATCGAATATCAGAGATTAACTAAGTCTAATGCGTTAAATAAAGACAGTTTTTATAAGGAAAAAGAAGATAAAAACAGTGTAGATATCACAGACAGTCTTACTGCTATTTCTACACCAGATAGTCAAGTTAATAAATGAATATGTCTAATTAGCATAACTAGTATAATAAATCATAATTATTGCGAACAGAGCTAGAAATCCAATAATCCACCATATATACTTGTTAGCGGAACTTTTGTTTTCAATTTCCCAAAGAGTACATTCGAAACCATCTATTAACATTGTTTTGTCTTGATAACCATAAAGACAATTCTGCTCTTTTAATTCTCCTTCGGCAAAAAATAAAGTAGTAGGAAAATTATTTATTTTTAAAAGTTTTGCTAATTCTTGTGACTGCTCAATATCTATAACTTCTATAAGAAAATTCTTTTTTTCATATTCTGAACGAATTTCTTCAAGTGTATTAATCTGATTTTGACTAGGAGCACACCAACTAGCGGTAAAACAAAGTGCAGCAAGTTTTTTTTCTTGTATAACTAATTTTTCAAATTCTTCAACATTAAGCATAAATAGATTATATCATAGACTTGTCTAAACAACAATAAAGATGTAGAGATGAGAGACAAACTATTCCAAAGAGAGGGATTGTCTACTCATAAAGACTCCGCCTGATGTTCCAACCCATACCTTTCTTCTTTCGTTAGCAGCTCCATGAGCTTGAGTTAAAGTTGTAATGGTTTTGTAATTGTATAATCCGCTTCTTATTCTAGTCCAAGTGTTACCACCATCAGTGGAGCGATAAAGCCCATCTTCACTCCCTGCCATAACGTTTATAGTATTATTGGGGTCAACAATAATGCATTTACTGTTGGTATCAACACCACCAAAACTAAACGAAGACCAAGAGCTTCCATAATCAATAGATCTTGAAACACCACTTGTAGTAGCAGTCCATAAGGTGTTAGTATTTATAACGTCTAAAGCTATTGCCAATGGAACTCCATTTACTTCACCATAAGGAGGATAAGATAAATCAGGATATATATCAACATTGGTAGAAACTGTTTTTATTGATGATGAATCCAAAAACACATCAGCATTTATATTTTCCATATTTGGTTCCAAACTCTCACAATGGTAGATTCTTCCAGAAGAAGTGCCAAAATATAAAGATTTATTTAAGCTATCGAATCTAAGAGAACGAACAGCTGATGAAATTGGATTTGGTATTAAATTGTTTGAATAAGCAGTTTTTTTATCTTCTACATCTTTCTCTTCTCCGTTTTCAATTACTTTTACTATTTCGGTTCGTGTTTCTTGCTCTCTATAGGGCGTTTTGGTATCAATTAATAATTTGCGAGAACTTACTACCCATGGCTTGTAGGGGTTTTCTTTTGGTATAGTAAATGAATAAACTCCATTTTTAGAACCTGCTAATAACAAAGTATTACCATAATTATCAAAGGCTGCAACAAGGCTTGTTAATGGAGGTATATTTGCTCCAGAGGTAAGATTTAATAATATAGCTTGATTGTTAGGATCTGATGAATTTAAATCTATATAAAAAATACCGCTTCCAGTACTTACATAAATATTTTTTTCCTTATCCATTGTTATATCATAAATTAAATAGCTTAAACTTGCAGTTCTACTTCTACTAGAAAGTCCCCCAACTCCAATCCACCAATCTTTATTTTCTTCTTCTGTTTCGGTTGTTTCAGAGTCGGGAAAGTTTGCATACCATAATCCATAATATCCAAATTGGTTTTCTGCTCCAGTTCCAGCATACACGACAAAATCTTTTCCCTTACTAGTGCTTGGATCCACAAAAACTTTGCTGATAGGCATGGGTTCCTCTGTGTCTTCGTCTTTCATGTTGCTAGCTATAGGTTTCCAAAATTCACTTAAATGAACTGTGACATCCTTAAAAACCGATGGGTTATAATTTGAAGTAGCTCTTACTGTTACTGAATTAGATTCATAAGAACTAGGGGCTGTATATTTTCCATTGCTATCAATGCTGCCATAGATATCTGAACTAGTAACACCGTTGACAGTCCAAGTTACAGATGTGTTATTTATTATTTCGGGAGTAACTTTTACATAAAATTGTAAAGTTCCTACTTCAATATTTGTATACGCATCTGTTATTGGTTCATTTTTTTGTATGTCTTTGAATATTTCTACTACTACACCTTCACGAATTCTTATTCTTACGCAATCACTAGCATTTGGGTCTATTCGAGATGTTGCATAAACTTCAACAATATCTGAAGCAGTTTTATCATCTTCGCTAGGGCGATTGGTTGGACGTTTATATTCTACCTGATAATTATTTTGTTGAGTTAAAGTTCCTCTATCTGCATAAGAATTCCCATTTGCAGGCATCGGAGTTTTTCTATTTGCATTTTTATATGTCCAATCTATTGTTTCATCAATACTACCGTTGACAAAATCAAAAGTTGCTGTAAAAATCATTGGGTCAGCTAGTGGCATTGCATCGGTTGCATTTATATTTAATCTTAGTTTGAGAGGAGGATAAGCTGTAAATTCATAAGTTTTTTTTGCACCATCTATTGACGCTGTTAGTGTAGTTGGTATGTAAGAGTCAGTAGCTAAAGAATAAATCTTAACTTTTTCGACTTTTAGAGTATCTGTTGCACTTTGAGGATTATCTTCATCATCAGAAAAGCTAGCTCCATAAGGAGGGGATAATTCCCAGTGTACAACGCTGCTTCCAGTATTTGATATATTGGGAGATACTACTAATTCTGTTCCTTTTTGTGTTATATCAGAAGTTCCTGTTAAAATAATCTTTGCACCGTGGAATATTACAACATTGACTTTACCTGCAATTGGGGAAGATCCTTGTGTTTGAAAATTAATGGTTACTTCATCATTATCAGCCTCCTCAGGAAATTCCCTATTTGGAATATAGGTAATAGTTGCTATACTTCCATAAGGTGCTTCTTCATATACAACTGTAGCTGTTCCAAGTAATCTGTTATTTAAACTTTTAACAGAAGTTATTCTTATTCCTGTTGTATCAGGAATAACATAAACGTTGAAAATTGCTGTTCCATTTGGTTCAATTTGCATTTCTGTGAAATCTGTAGTATAAGTTCCGTTATTTTGTAAATAAACAACTTGTGGGGTTGCCTGTAGGGAAACCGTAGCAATTCCAAAAATATCATAAGAAATTTTTTTGGGCTGATGAGTAGGGGTTGCTATTATGGTTACTTCTTCATATTCCCAAATAATATTCGGAGCTTTGTAAACGGCGTTCTCTTGTGTCATTCTTCCAGGACCAGAAGCTATCCATTTTATACTACCTATATCTCCTTCGTCTAGGTTGTTGTATGTTACTGAGAAACTTTGTTCTCCAGAAGCTCTTAAACCTACAATACTGGGTGATACGATTATTTCAGCTCCTTCGACTTCTAGTGATACGTAAGATACAGGACTTTTATTTCCTGCTTCATCAACAAAATAAGCCCAAATTCTAATGTTACCAATAAATAATATATCTGTATTTAATGAGATTGGATTAGCAGGATAGGATAGTTCATTATATTCTGTTGGTATAGTTGAAGTTGCTAGACCTATATGATAGTAAATTGTTTTTGTTGAATCATCTGAAATATTGAAATGTAGATAAGCAGGTAATTTCTCATACAAAACTTTAGAAATTTCTTGAGAAGACGGATTATCTGATTCTAATATTGCAATAGTATTTCCTGTTGGTGCAACAGTATCTATTGCTATTTCTGCCTCAACTGGTCCGTATTCGTTTCCAGCATCATCTTTAAAGATGGCATAAACTGTTTTTTCTCCATCTCCAAGCGGTAGAGTCCATTGTATTGGAGTTTTAAAAGTTTGCCAATCATCTGAAGAAGTTGGTGCAGTAGTGTTAGATATTTTCATATATGAAGGCAAGCTAGTATACCTAAATTGTATTTCAACAGTATTAGTTGCGACTGATTTTACGCCATTATTTATTATAACTTCAACTTTTGGCGGTGAGTTGTCATAAAGAATTGATGTTTTAAATACTTCTTCTGGGTTAGCTGCGCCACCTTTAAATTTACAATATATGTATTTTATCCCTTCTGTAGAATTAAATTGCCATTTCCTTAAAGCTACATAAGTTTCCCAAAATGAATTAGAAAAATTAGGATTGTCTGAAATTAACATGTGAGTTGCTCCAGGACATACAGCTTTAACTTCAACCGTTGATTGATTTGTGATTGCCTCACCGTTATTTATCCATACGCCTAAATATCCAGAGGTAGTATAAACAATAGAGTCAGATATTATAGGCGATTCTAAACCACTTTTATCGCGAAATTGAACATATAAACGTTTAATTCCACTTGATGTATTTGAAAAATTATGAGTATAATTTTGGGAATAAGCTATCCAAGAAGATTCATCCATTGAATAATCTTCACTTATCCTCATTAAATAGCAATCTTTTGCGTTTAAAGATAATGTTACGGTTTGATTTATTGTTTCATAAGCTCCATTGTCTATGTTTACAGAAATATTGGAACATCCTGCAAAACCTATTGTATGAGCAGTCAATCCGTTCATTGTAAATTTTTGCCCATCATTGCCCACCAAATCAATTGATATTTCATAATTTGTGAGAGCATTAAGATCTGTTATTGTTATATCATGATGATTTTTGCTAGTTTTAGATATTTCTCTAGTTATTTCATATCCACCTGTTGCACTATATCTAACTAATGAAGTACAAGACTGATTTGTTCTAAATTCTAAGTGGAAAGAATTTGAACTTATTGAATCTACTATTACATTGTTAATACATAATAATGATACGGGTTCAATCTCTGTAGCACCCTGATCTGTAACTTGAACCATATTTCCAAAAGTTACTTCACTTTCACCAGTAGTTGCTGAAAGATAATAAGTGCCTGGTTGAATGTTTGTAAAAGAATAATAACCACTAATATCAGTAGTAGTAACAGCAACTGTTTCATTTAGAAGGTTTTTCACAAAAATTGGAATATTTGCATATACTTGACGCTCACGAAAAAAAGCTTTTCCTGATAAAGAAAGAGGAGATTCTTTATTGATTACTCGTCCAACTCCACCATTACCACCACAACCATAGCCTAAAAAGGCTAAAGTTAAGCAAAGTAAAAAGATTAGTAAAAATAGAGATTGTAAGCGTTTCTTTTTCATAGATATTCTTATACTATCATAATAAAGGAACAAACTTCAATATAGTTTAAAGGCTATTACAGGGCAAACGCAAACTTTTTTTTGTTACTCTCTGTTGCAGAAGTTAAATATAGGTATCTGTTCAATAGGAATTAAACCAAAAACAAAAAACCTCGCATAAGCGAGGTTTTTTGTTTTTGATGGGAAAACTATTAGTTAACGTTAACCAATTTGAGCATTGGCATGAAAACTGCCATAACAATACCACCGATTACAACACCGAGAACAACGATAACCAGAGGTTCGATAACTGATGTCAAACCTTTAACGGCTGTATCGACTTCGGAGTCATAGAAGTCTGCAATCTTAGTTAACATCTTGTCTAATTCACCTGTTTCTTCACCAACTGCAATCATTTGAACAACCATTGGAGGGAAAACGCCTGAACTCTTAAGAGGTTCTGCAATGGATTCACCTTCTCTGATTGATACACGAGTTTTATCAACAGCTTCGGAAATAACTATATTACCAGCGGTTTGAGAAGTAACTTCAAGAGCTTGCAAAATCGGAACGCCTGATGAAATAAGAGTACCAAGAGTTCTTGTGAATTTTGCAACAGCAACTTTTCTCATCATCAACCCAAGATTAGGAACACGAAGTATGTTTGTATCCCAAATTCTTGAACCTGTTTTAGTTTGGAAGAATTTCCAAATTAAAAGTGGTATAAGAATAATAGCTGGAATAATAACAAACCACCAACCTACCATGAAGTCAGACGTTGCCAACAGAATTTTTGTTGCCATTGGCAATTCAATATTCATACCCATGAAGATTTCTTTGAACTGTGGCAAAACGAACATAACCAATGCAACAACAACCAAACCAGCAATTGCGAATACAACGATTGGGTAAGTCATTGCACCTTTGATTTTAGCTTTTAGTGCTTCTGAGCTTTCGAGATATTCTGCAAGTCTTTCGAGAATTGTATCAAGAATACCACCTATTTCACCAGCTTTAACTAGAGAACAAAACAAGTTGCTAAATACTTTAGGATGTTTTTCTAGAGCTTTTGAGAAAGTTGCACCACCTTCAACATCTGTTCTTATTTGGCTAATTATCTTCTTAAAAGTAGGATTTTCAGCTTGCGACTGAAGAATCGTTAGACATCTAACAAGAGGAACACCAGAACCAATCATTGTTGCAAACTGTCTAGCAAAAATACTTACTTCTTGTGAGTTTACCCCTCTTTGGAATAAACTCATATTGCCAGCTCCGCCACCTTTTTTTTCGGCAATATTAATTACAAAATAACCTTTTTCACGAAGCTTGCTAATACAAACTTCTTTTGAATCACAATCCATTTCGGCAGAAACAATCTTGCCGTCGTAGTTTTTGGCTTTATAGGTGAATGTTGCCATAAAACTTTACTCCTATATATCAAAGTTTGATTTAAATCACAATGACAAAGAAATATCTTATTTATTGTAACACATAATTTGTATAAAAGATACTTTTAACTAATATTAAAAATTTTTGTAATATTTTCAAGATTTTTTTTATTTTCTTGAAGCTAATTCTTTTTCTACTTCATTTTTATCTCTATTACATTCATCTTTAACTTTTATTAGTTCTATTTTTGTATTAGCAGATTCTAATAAATTTTTTCTAGATTGGTAAGTTCCTATTATTTCTTTATATTCTGATTTATCCATCCAATCTAAAGAAATATTATTATAATAGGATAGAATATTGTTAGCTTCTTGTTTCTTTTGTTCAACAATTGATGAATCACCTCCACCATCTAATATAGTGGTTTCTTTCCCATTTTCATCTAACTTATTCCCATTTGCTTGGGCATTAAGTATTTTTTCATTAGTAATAGGTTCTTTCCCATTGTTAAGTTTTTTGTAGGCATCTTCCATATTTTTGTCATGAACTTTCATATCATAAGCTTTTTTAAACTCTTTTTTTTCTTCATTAGTTAATTTATCATAGCCACTATATGAATTTTTGAAGAATTTTTCTTCGTCTTCGTCAACTTTTTTTTGTATATCTTCAACAGCCTTATTAACCTCATCAATAGTATCAGCAGCAACTAATTTATTTCTTTCATTTTTAAATTCTCCATATAAGTTGTCTGCACCAAGCCAAGCACCTAATTTTTCCCACCAATGGACTCCTTCTGGTTCTTCATCGCCCATGGCTGAATTTATATTATCTAGGTTTTCATTACATTTAATCATTGTTTGCTCTAAAGTTGCCAACATTTCTTTTAATGCTTCGTTAGATTGACTTGCCAAATCAATTTTCCCTAAATCTGCTTCTACAACTACGTTACCCATTTTTTGCAAATCAAAGTTGGATTTATAATTCTTATTTATTTTAGTATAGTATTCGTTACGCATAACTACTGAAGTTTTTTCTACATGATATTCTTCTTCTGTGGTACCAGGAACTCTTAATACCCCAGTTATTTCGATTTCTAGTTTGGAATCTCTAGCTTCTTCTAATCTTTTATCTTCATATATATTGCTTTTTTCTTCTGTTGCTCGAATAATTTGTACAGACTCACAATTAGCAGATAATAATTTGTTATTTCTTTTTAGTACTTTATTGTTTAAAGAATATTTTACTTCTTCAAGAATATCTTGAGCTAATTTGTCTTTACTACTTTCATCTATTTCTTTAAACTTTTGAAATGATAGAGTCCAGTTTGTATTGTTATTTGGTAATTCTATGGGTTTGGATTCGTCTCCATCTCTATAATACCTTATAGATTTGAAATCATTTTGCATATAGTTTGCAATTTTTCTAAGTTCATTTTGTAATGTTTGTTTGGTATAGGAACGTGAAATTCGTAATCTTATTCTAGACCAAATAGTAAAAGCAGCAGTTAGAACTATTGTGGTTATGACTATTGCTACCATAATCTCAACTAATGTGAAAGCTTTTTTGCTCATATTATTTTTTTGCTGCTTAATAATCATTTTTTTGCTCCTAAAATAGATAACATTCTACGTGGGTTTTATTAATATATAGCTTCTGCATTATGGTAAGCATTGGCTACTTTTATTAATCTTTTTGTTCCTTTAGCTTTTTCAATAGTACCCATATCATACCAACCAATTTCAACTTCAAGCCAAATTTCATTTATTTGATCGAAATCATTTTTATATATTTTTACTTTTGTTTTGCAGTCGAAGTCTTTTACGCTTTTTGTTTTTTCGCCTTCGGTTCTAAATTCTTCAATTTTTCTTTGGGTTTCCGAATAGTAAGATTCTGGAATACCTTCATCTCGCCATTCCCCAACAGGAAAATCTTTGTAGGTATCATTGATGACTTTAAAAGGAACGTGTTTAAATTCTTCGATGAGTTCTTGGGCTAATCTTGTTGCTTTTGCATAGTTACCTATTTTTGCAGTGGAAACAGAACCATAATCAACTAATCTAAGTATAGGTATAAAAGCACAAGCTATTATAAATACTGCAATGATTATTTCTATTAAGGAAGTTCCTTTTTGGTTTAAGGTTGAATTTTTCATTAATATGCTCTCCAAGTAGACCATACAGGGCTAAATGAAATATTATATCTTTTGGGATTATATTTCCCTCTAGTAGGATGCAGACTACCTACATCTGTTCTGGTTCGAGATGAAATATAGTCAACGACAAGTGTTCCTGCAATTTTGTCTCTTTCAAAAACATTAGTAACCCAGTTGCCAAGAATGTGCAAACTTGAACTAGGCCCCATAATAATTCCTTTATCTGTATAAAGAGATCCTTCAAGTAAAAAAGAATTCGGTTCTAACATAATTAGACCGCCTTTTCGACAAATTAAAGAAAATACCGTTTTTTCTTTATCATCTTTTTCGTCATTGTCTATGCAGACTATATTGCAACCTAGTTTAACGTTACCGCTAACAACAATCATGCCTTTTCCAACAACATATAGAGTGTCAGAGTCTGCAACACGAAAATCGCTAATGCTATCTGCTACATAAGTTATTCCGTTTAAAACAAGGCATTTTTTCCCTTTGACAACAGCCATTCTATTTGGAAGGTCTTCAAGAAAATCGCTTTCTTTTTCATAGTAATATGTAGCTTTTTTAGCATATTGTTCTCCTGTATATAAATTAGGAACTTTATTTTCTTCTACAGCAGGATCATAAGTATGTACTGTGCTATCGTCATCTCCATTATCATCTAAACTTTTAAACCCAGGGATATTATAGCCATATTTAAATGTTTGTTCTGTTGATTTCCATAAAGGTGCAGGAATTGGAGGTATAGGTACAACGCCAATATATATTTTATCCGATAAAGTCATCCCTAGAATGCACATTCTCCATTGTCTATACTTAGCGACAACATTTCCTTCAATTTCTCTTGTTAACGGAGGATGGAAACCAGCATATCCAAATAAATGTGTTCTATTATAGTTTCCTCCAAGATTAGGCCAAGTAAATAGTGAATTTCTTGTTCCCATATAAGGCATTTCCCAAGTTTCAAAACAATCCATTTCGTCAACAATATTACTTAAGCCACCTGTGAGCGAAACGTACTTTCCAAAGCCAGCCTCTTTTGTTTGGTCGTCTATTGCTTCTACAAGCTGTTCTCCTAGTGGCATAAGAGCTAAACATATTGCCAATTCTATAACATTACAACCCATATTATTTACTGCAGGAACTAAATTCATGCCAATTCCTTTTGTTCCTAGCAAACCAGATAATTCTTTGATAGATATTCTATCTCTTTTTGCAGATAATTTACCCGAAACGGAAGTTTTTGTTCCTGAATTATCATCATCTTTGTTTGATTTATCATCGTTGTTATTTTTATTATCGTTTGCGGGAACGTTTCCGTTGTCAGATTCTGATTTGTCTACAGATGGTTCCTTTGGCTTTTTTTCTTCTTTTTTTACATCAACACTATAGGAAACATTTGCTTTTTTTACATCTCTTTTTGATTTAACCAATAATGTAGCATCTAAGCCGTTGAGAATATCCCTAGCATCACCAAGAAAACTTTGAAAACCAGTGTTGTTTTCTTTGATTATATTTCCGTCTTTATCTTTGTTTACTATTTCTGTTTGAGATCTATCACCCATTAAACTTACATTACATTCAATAGGTTTGTCGGTTTTTGAATTAATCCTTATTAAACCAGGAAATTCTAATTTATTCATGTCGTCATTTTTACTGCCATCTGAAACTGCATCTTTTAGTAAACCTAATGCATAAGCTCCTATGTTAGAATAAGATACGCTATTTATATACATTTGTCCGCCAACATCGTTAAATAATATTTGTTTGTTGTCTTCATTTGCTATAAAAAAACTATACATAGAAGCAGGCGGTTCACAGTCAGATACCTTAAAATCTTTTACTGCATTTAATCGTCTTGTTGAAGTGTAGCCATCTTTATATTTAATTTTTGCTTCACAATCGAAAGATATTTGTCCATATTTTTCAAAATATTGATTTTCTTGTTCTGTTATGTTTGTCCCTGCTGGCCATAGTTCTGAAACAGTTTTTGGCATATTTCCCTTTTGAACATTTATTTCTATCGGATACAAATCATTTATATTGTTGCCTGAAATAAATGAGCCCACTTTTGCTATTACGTCATTCATTAGCTTATCTGCTAACCAATTCATAGTAGTCATGTCTTCAATACTAGGATTACTGAAACCAAAAGCAGCTTTAGATAAATCACTTACAACTTTTACAACGTCAACACTAGCTATTTCAAAACCAAATAATTTTATAGGAATTTTAAATTGAAACCATTTCATATTATCTGGAAATTTTAATTCCCAAGCTCTATAACCTTCTCCATCTAATAAAGAATTAACGTCTTTTCTTGTGTTCCAAGAAATATCGACTCCAGGAATTTTATAGTTAGAATTGTCAGTTCCTGGTGAATTTCTAAATGCATGAGTAATTTTGGCTTTAACTGAAACTTCATATTCTGCATTATCAGTCATAAATTTGACTAAATCGTCTAAATCTTTCTTTTCGTCTTGGAGACTATTTTTATCAAACTCTATTTCTTTTGTTACATCATTCGATAATTGTAAAACATTATCATTCCCAAGATTTGATGCTAAACCTAGATTTGAACTGCCTTCTGGGGCAGGTAGGCGTAGAGCGATTGATAAATCTGTCGACTTGGTTTGGGCTAAATCGATTTTGTTTATGTCTTTTATTATTTTATTCATTGCTCGCTCTAATGCAGCTTCAGCAAGCGATGAAGCATGAAGACCTCTTATAGACAGATTTGTTTCTCTTCCTTCTTGAATAGTAGAGGACATAAATATTGTCGCAGCAAAAATAATTACACCTAAAATTCCAATAACAGTAATAAAAACACTTCCTGTTTTTTTATTGATTGTGAATTTGTTCATATTATGCTCCTCTATTCGTATTTGAAGGGAAAACTTTTGTAGGCATCACGTATGTTAATTTCAGATGGAATACCAGATTTGAATCTTTTTGTTTCAGATATTGCTTTGGATAATTCTGATTCTAAGGCGTATTTTCCTACTGAAACCAAAGATTTATAAGCATTGCTAATAGAACCTTTTAAATCTATACCTCCCCCAAATTCTGGTGGTATATCATTTTTGATTGCATCAAAATATCTACTATATGCTTCTTGTAGCCTTGCTATATCTCCTGTTTTTTCGTAAACAGCACATAAGCCTCCCAAAGCGTATAATTTCAAAAAAGGGTTGTCGTCTGCTTCATCAAGAGCTTTTTGAAAATAATTTTCGGCTTCTCTATAATTACCTAAATCTAATGAACCATTACCCATACTAAGATTGTAGTTATGTTCTGCAATATATATATTTCTAGCATCTCCTGTTAATCCTGGAGGAACTCTAACTTGAGAACATTGTCTCTCTACGGTTAAAGCGGCTTCTCTTAATTCATCAGCTATCTTTTGTTCTAAGGTTCGAGGAGTAAAAGACCAATTACTAGAAGAACTACTAGAGCTCGTTTTTTTGGTAGCAGAATTTGTAGATTTGTTGTTTTCTTTTCTTAAATAACTATATACATTTTTTCGTTGCATAGTTTTTAGTTTATGCTGAGTCGCTTTTTTATCGGCTTTACCGCCTACAAGGAAAAACAAAGTGATCATTGGAACAATCATTAAAACAGCTCCGATGATTAAAAGAGTGTTATCGCCTTCTTGAACTTTTTTTAAAAAGTTTTCTATTGTTAATTCATTATTTTCGTTGCTCATTATGTACCCTATTTTTGCTTGTTTATCTTTTATTATACTATATCTTTTTTGTTTCTCACAACTTATTTTACTTTGTTTCTGTTTAAAAAGTTTTATGAAAAATATGAAATAATGATTAAAAAAATAATAATACAAAAAAAATAAAAAGAACCTAGTTAATATTAAAACTAGTTTCTTTTTATTTCTTTATTATAACTAGCTATTTATTTTACTGACGTAAAGCATCATTACCTTTTTCTTGTTCTTTACGTGGAGCGTTAATGCCATTTCCACCATTTTGTTTTTCAAATTCCTTAGCTTTTTCTTCTATTTTCTTTTTGAGTTCAATGATTTTATCGGCAGGAATATCAAAAGACATTTTTACAATATTCTTTTCACTGGTAATAGCTATTTTGTTCATTACTTCAGCTGCTTCAGCCAATTGACTGCTAGCAATCATTTTAATCATTTGAACTAAACCAGTAAGTTGAGTTACTACAGGATTAACATTTTCTTCTTTGTCGATTTGAGCATTAAAGTTGAAAACCATATTTTTATCATTGTTGAAATCAAAGAAGAAAGAATCGATATTTGCTATGAAAGCTAAGTTAGGATTTTCAAGACATTTATCTTTTAAAGTTTTTGGTAATAAACCAACGCCACTTAAAGTTGCAGCTGAATCAACTTTGCTCATAACAGATAAAAACGCTTTGTTTTGGATAGCTTTTGCTTTAGCCATTTTTATTGCTTTTACAGCATCACAACCTGCTTGGCTACCAACAACAAGATAGTTCTTGTCTAAGAATATAGCGTAGCCTTCTTTAGCATTCTTGGGAACTATACAAGTAAAACCATCAATAACTGTTGGAGTAACATCTTGAATAGCACTTTTATCATCTTTTATAGCTCCAACGAACTTTTGTATATCAAAAGTACCTTCAACTAAAACTCCACCAAGTGCTTCTTGATTTTCAACAATTTTACCAGAAGTAAAAATAGCTACGTTTCTAATATCTTTAAAAGGATCAAAACCAGATTTGGTCTTAAATTCTTCAAACATTTTTTGCTGGTTTTCATCTTTTTTTAGAGCTTCTTGTATTTGTTTCTGAATTTCTGGACTAGAAAGTATTTTAGAAACATTTATTTGAAAAATAAAATCTGTATCTTCAGGAATCAAATTTGTTAAGCCAGCAGCAAATACAGCTTGACAAGAAATAGCAACGATAATAGCAATGCAAAGCATTAATTTTTTAAACATTTATATCTACTCCCTTAATGTTTGGAATACAAATACCTAGATTATAATAACTGTATATAGCGGTTAATGTCAAGAGTAAGTTATTATTTAGCATAGTATTTCTTTATCTATTTTATAATAAAACTGTTTGTTTTTATTCTTTAATTATGATTATTAGCTGTAATAGACATATTTTTTTATCTATTTAATTTACAAACCTAAAAATTGATAAAAAGTTTCTTTAGAAATTTCTGAGTCTAATGTTGCTAACAAACCTTTGGTTGTTACTTTGTGATTCTTAGCAAATTCACCAATGGGTTTGTTTGTTGTTTCAGAGGCAGGTTTTATTGTTTCTACAAAAGAATTAATAGCTTTAGTTATAGCCTTCATGTCTGAGGGGTTGGCAAAACTACCTGTCATATTTATTGCTAGTTTATCTGTAAGTGTAAGATTACATAAAAGATAAGAAAGATTTCCTAAAGATTTTAACTGGTCGTTTCCTAAAAGAATCTTTCTTGTGTCATTAGATACAACAGTTGCAACTGCTAAAGTAGAATTAGAATCTAATTCTGTTAAGAAAGTCGAGAAATCCCTTTGTGATTTTATCCCTTCTTTTTTACCATATCTGACTAATTTCGCATTATCTACACCTTCTTCAAAGCCTGCAATAACTGTAGATTCATTTATAAATAATATTTTTAATCTGTTGCCATTATTGTTTATAATAATATTTTGCAAGCCGTTTTCTATTCCAATTTCAAAATCTTCAAATAATTCTTTTTTATTGTTAATTTCTTCAATGATTTGATCTACATTGAACTTACCCTTTGCTAACAATGCAATGTTGGTTTTAGACTTGTTAATATCTGATATGGCTTCAGTTGGAACAAATAACAATAATGATTCTATGTCGTCTATAGGATTGAAACCTATTGCTTTTATTTCTTCGTAATAATTGTCGCTCTGTTTTATTACAGCATTTTCTAACCATTGTTTTACTTCAGGAATAGTTTGAATTTGCTTAATGTTAGATTGAATAATAAGCCCCGTATTACCTGGAACATAATCAAACATATCTTCTGCATAACTTTGCATTGACAAAAGGAAAAAGATTGATAGAAAAACAAATAATATTTTTTTTAACATCGGTTCTCCTAATAATAACAATTTATTTTGTATTAAAGGTATTATAATAAAAGCCTAGCAATTGTTTTTTTTTGCTAGGCTTTTGTTGTATCTTATTTAAGATAATTGTTTATTGTTTCTGCAACATATTCAATTTGCTCTTGGGTAAGGTCGGGATAAATAGGCAATGCTATTGAAGTAGCCGCAGCTTTTTCTGATTCTGGGAAATCGCCTGCTTTGTAACCCAAATATTTGAAACAGGGTTGTTGATGTAACGATAGTGGGTAATAAACAGAGCAACCTATTTCTTTTTCAGCTAAGTGAGCTTTTAGTGCATCTCGATCTCCGTCTATTCTTATGACGTATTGATTGTAAATATGGTAACAGTCTGGTTTTGCTTTAGGAGTAATTACTCTTTGGTTATCTTTGAATAGCTCGTTGTAAATTTCTGCATTTCTACGTCTTTTTTCTGTCCAGCTCTTTAAGAACGGTAATTTTATAGATATTACAGCGGCTTGAATAGCATCTAGACGAGCATTCATACCAACTTCTTGGTGCTGATATTGAACTTGACCACCATGAACTCTAAGACCTTTCATACGCTGGTAGGTTTTTTCACTGTTAGTTGATACAAGACCACCATCACCAAAACAACCTAAATTCTTACTTGGGAAAAAGCTAAAGCAACCTACATTTCCAAAAGTTCCTGCTTGTTTGCCTTTATATTCAGCTCCAATTGCTTGAGCAGCATCTTCAATAACATGAATATAATATTTTTCAGCAATTTTCATAACGGTATCCATGTCAACACATTGACCGAAAAGATGAACTGGAATTATTGCTTTTGTTTTTTGTGTCAAATTTTCTTCTATTTGATTTGCATTCATTAAGAAAGTGTCTGGATCTATATCGACAAATTTAGCTACTGCTCCTGTTCTTGCAATTGAACCTGCGGTTGCAAAAAATGTATACGGGGTAGTGATAACTTCATCGCCTTCTTTTATATCTAATGCTTTAAGTGCAAGCAAAAGAGCATCTGTTCCAGACGAACAGCCCAAAGTATATTTTACACCAATATATTCAGCCATTTCTTTTTCTAGTTTTTCGACTTTAGGGCCTAGAATGAAACCTTGGCTTTCAAAAATAGATAGAAGTTCTGGAACTATTTGATCTTTTATTTGTGCATATTGAGGTTTTAGGTCTAAAAGAGGAACCTTCATAATTAACTCCAATTATTAAGATAAAAGCTTTATACAACTTTAGCTAAATAAACTAGCACTTGCACTTTTATCAGTCAATACCTTATTTTAATTTAACTGTTAGTAATGGTAACTTTTTTGTAAATTTACAATAACTATTATTTAAACTTAATATTTGATCTTTTAGTCCAGCCAATTAATTCATTATATTTAATTTTATACCAATAATATTTCTGTTCCAAAACTTCGCATTTAGAACCTTTAGAAGGAACAGCAATAAGCTTAGAATTTGGTCCAGGAGCATCTACTACGATATTTTCATCACTAACAAATGTTGCGATGATATTTGTTATTCTATCATTTGCTATGTTTTTCTGTTTAATGAAATCTGCTATTATTTCATTGTCGTAATCAGTCGAATAAGTGACTTCTTTTTTCTCTTTTTTTGTCTTATTTGATTTTTTATTGTTGTTTTCGTGTAGCTTATTAGTGACTTCTTTATTATTTGTCACATTTTTAGCCAAAACTTTAGCTTCTTCTTTTTCTTTTATAGTTTTTGAAAGAAGTGCTTTTAGTTCTTGTGTTTCAGTTTCTAATTTTTGTCTTTCATCCGCTAGTCTTATTTCTTCTGCTTTATTCTTTTCTGAAAGTTCAGCAATTAATTTTAAGTTATTGTTGTTAATTTCTTTCTCTTTTTTTACCTCGTCTAATAGTTGGTCAGCTCTTTTCTGATCTTCTTTCGCTTTGGCAATTATCTGCATTACTGTAGAATTATCACTTGAAGACTCTTTTGCTTCTTCTATGAGTTTTGTGGCAAGTTTTTGTTCTTCTTTTGCTTTATCTTCTGTTTCCTTAGCTTTTGTTTCCACTAATTTTGCTTTTTCTTCTGCTTGGGTAATTATTATATTTGCTTTCTTTTCAGCTTCTTCTATAATAATTTTAGTTTTTTTGTCAGCTTCCAACAAAGATATTTTTGCTTTTTTTTCAGCTTCTACAGCTTCTTGTTTAGCTTTTTTGGCTTCTGTAACAGCTTCTTTGTATTTCCCTAAATCATTGCAAATATTGGATATAATAAGCATTGCAATATATAAACTTATAAGCGTTATTATAATAAAAACGTATTTTTTCATTTTTTCCCCTTTCGATTTTGTTTAGTTATTTTTATCTTAATTAATTTTATTCTATTTCAAGATTTATTTTAAAATATTCTTTTATTTTTATCAACAATTCCCTCATCTTTCATTTCTTATCTCTAAACTCTTAAATTATCTCGCATCTCATTGTCATTATTATGAATCTACTAACTATGAAAGATTCATCAATCAATAAAAGAAAAAGTTTACGTTTGCCCTGATTTTCTTTATTTCATTGCTAAAATTATGAAACAATGTGATATTATAAGAGTATTATTGTGGTTAACAATTAGGAGAATGATCTATGGATATTTTTAAGATGGCACAAAATATTGCCACTAAAATAATAAATAGTATAGAAGATGATAATAATTATAATAAAAATGTTAATGAAAGCAATGTTAATAATAATGAATCTAATAACAAAGTTGACAATAAAAATACAATTAAGAATTTTTCAAAAAATGTTATAGTTGATAAAGATAATGATATAACACAAAATATTTCAGATATTATAAAAGAAGGTAAGAACATCTTTAATTCAGCTTTTAAAACAAATACAACAATTACAAATTCCCCAAAAATAGAATTAGCAGTTAGAAAATATGTTGATGAAGAAATTGATAACAAAAATACTAGTATAGATGAGTATGTCTTAAAATATTGGGGTAATAGTCTGCAAGATAAGATAAACTCAATGTCTAATCTAGAAAAAGCTTATTTATATTATTATATAGCCTATAAACTAGAAAAAATATCAGAAATAATAGGTTCTAGAATAGAAATTGCTGAATTAGCATTAGCATACTACGACAAAGCTTTAGAATTATCACCAGATAATGTTGATATTGCTTACGAATTGTTTAGATTTTGTTTTAAACGTGATAATTATTTTGACAAAAAGCGTTCTGTAGATATTTGTGAACTTTGTATAAAACTTTCTAATAACCAAGATATTAAAAAAGAGTTCTGTAACATTTATTATTTTATGGGAAAGCATTATTATCTTGGGGTTCATAATGACAATGAAAAGGCGTTAGAATATTATACAAAAGCGTTAAATTATTGTTATGGTCCAAAAGAAGACTATTTGCACATATATCGTGATATGGCTTACATATATAAATCTACAGGTGATAACAAAAAAGGGGTTGAAACCATTAATTATATAGAATCGGTAAAAAAAGATTTCTATGATATAAAAGAATTAAGACGTGCAAGAAGTCAAATGGAATGTAATCTTAGCGAAGGTAGAACAAAAGAGCAAGAAGAATACAAACGTCTAGTAATTGATGCGAAAATATACTTCAAAAACAGCTTTGATAAACATACTTTAGAGGAAATAGTTAATGCATATAAAATTTACTTACATGCAGAGGAACTAATGAGCAAAGGTAAGAGGTTAGAAAGTATAGAAGAGTATAAAAAAGTTAAAAATCTTCTTCCTGAAGAAGCTAGTATGCTTGATAGTCTAATTTCTTTAAACTATGAAGAATATGTTAGAACAAATGACTCTGATAAAGAATTTTCAGAGTTTCGTGAGGCACTGGAAGAACGTATTGAATGTGCTATTAGAACGGGAAACAATACTGCACTTTGTTCAGCTTATAATGAATTGGCAATTGATTACGAACGAACAAAAAATTATGACAAAGCGGAAGAATATTTTATAAAAGCTATTAATTTATCTTCTCGTCCTTTTAAATATTATGAAAATATAGCCTGGTGTTTAGTTAGTTTGAAACGTTTTGATGAGGCAATTCAATATTATAAAAAATTAAAAGAAGAAGTTCCTGAATGGGCAAAACAATCTAATGCTGATTATCAAATTTCACGTATAGAAGACATAAAAAACGGAAAAACAGACATAAAAGGTAAAAACTTACAATTGGCAAATGAGCATTTTAATAAGGGTAATCAAGCGTTTAACGATGGTTTGTATGAACAGGCTATTGTAGAATACAATGCTGCATTGGGAATAAAAGACGATGATTGTGAAATTTATGCTAGAAAGATTTTGAGTGAAGATATTTACGAATATCATTATACAGAGGAATCGCAATTAGTATTTGATGCATTAAAAACTTGCCCCATAAAAGATGATTTTCGCTATTTACCTTTTATTTTTACTGTTTATGGAGATTATATCTCTTACCAAGCTTGGGGGGATATGGATCTTCCAGCAGAATATTATGAATTAGCTGTTTATTTATTAAATATGATTCCAGTTAAAGAAAGATTTGCTGCACCTTATTATAAATTAGGTCGTCAAAAAGAAATGAAAAAACAGTATAAAGAGGCTTTGGATTTATTTAAAAAAGCTAAAGAAATTGATTCTACCTATAATACTTATAGTGATATTTTGAGAATAGAAAAAGAATTAGAAGATAATGGAGAGAGTAATTTTAACGAAGCAAAAAAACATTTGCGGTTAATGAAAAGATTTCAAGAAGCTAATAATTTGAAAAATGCTATATCAGAAGGCAAAGAAATACTTAAATATGCTCCAGATAATGTTAATGTTTTTTATGAAATATGCAAAATAGCCGAACAATTATCTTCTTATAATGATTTGAAATGGTTGGCAAAGGAAGGATTAAGACTTGCATTAGCTGATTATAATAATAAGAAACTCTATCATAAATTTATTTTTATGCTAGGAAAATGCTGTAAAGCAGAAAATAAGAAAGAACAAGCCAAATATTATTTCAATATAATTACAGATTACGAGGAACGATGTGATTATGAATTAAAAGAAGCTGCTCAAAATGAATTATATTTGATATATCAAGAAGAGAGAAACAATAGCAATCTATAATTCTTGACAGTTCAAAAAAAAATATGTAAAATCATTCTTATGTCTTACTATTACATAATTCCAATTATATTAACAATTGTTTTTGTTTTCTCTTATGTTTTAGTGCAAATTCTTCTTGCACTATTCGATAGACTCAATTTTTTTTGGGATTGGTGGGACGAATTAAGAAAAAATTACCCATTTGTAATTGGGTTAGAATTTATTTATTTCGGTCTCATCCTTTATTACATAGTCTATTGCGAGCTATCTGGCAATACGTAATATTTGACCTATAATTATGCAGATAGATGTTTTTTTATCGTCAATTACCCTAGCTCTTATGGGTATGATTACTTTTACGTATATTGCACACAAAATCCCATTTAATTTTCCTTACGAATTAAAGAGATATGAGCAATATGCTGGAGCTTTGCCTTTTTTTGGCTCTCTATTTGGTATAGTTTTAGGCTATTATCTTAACAAAGCAAGTATACCAAATGCAGAAATAGATTATAAAATTCTTATAATCATTTTTGCGTTTGCTGTAATTGGTTTTTTAAGAGATAAATACAGATATCCGAAAAGAATCATTTTCCCTGCCGCTTTACTTTTTTCTTTTATAGCTGTTTATTTCTATTTTCCAGGACTTTCTACTTTAAATATAGTTAGTTATTCAGGCTTTATATTTATTTTGCTGGTTTGTTTAAAAATTTCAAGCCTAGTATATGAGATGCCATTTATTCTTATTTCAACATCTGCAATAACTCATCTTTTGTTTATGTTGAACTCTTCAAACTATAATATAATATTGACTTTAATAGATTTTGCTCTTGCTACATTCTCAGTTGCCACTATTGTTCATACTTGTTCAGGAAATAGAATTTTAATGAGCAACTCGGGAATATTTGCATCTGGCGTAGCATTGTCATTGGTTTCTTTAAGTGAATCAACTGGAAATCTAATACTTTTTAGCTTTTTTATTCCTGCTATGGCTATTTTATATCCTATAGCTTTTATAAGTTTGATGATTGTTACTTCTTACTTTGGTAACAGATTGCATAAAACTGATAATGAAGATAAGCATGGCTGGCGTTGGTCTTTGAATCGTGAAAAAACGATTAATTTTTCCGCATTAATATTTTTATGTCTTAATTTTACTGGACTTCTTGTTTCTTTAAATGCACCTATTTTTGGATATGTCTGTTTGCTCGCCCTATTGTTTTTGAGTATGACAAGTTTTATAAAAACCTTTGCAAGAAAAACAGTAAGTTATGATTTTATGCATGATGATTTGGAAAAAGTTGATATACTCGGAGTTAAAGTAGATGCAATACATCCCAAAGATGTTTTGGACAAAATTAGTGAGCATATAGCAAAACCAAATTCTGGTTTTATGCACATTTTAACAGCAGACTCTCTTGCTATTGTAAAGGCTCATAAAGACAATAATTTTAAATCTAAAGTAGAGGCTGCAGAATTGATTGTTCCTGATGGGGCAGGTATTGTTTGGGCCGCTGATTTTATTGGAACACCACTTCCTAGTAGAGTTCCAGGAGTTGCATTAGTAGGGCAGATTTGTGAAATGTCTAAAGAGAAAAATCATAAGATTTTCTTTATCGGAAGTAAACCAGGTGTTGCTTCAAAAGCTGCTGAAATCCTAAAAGAGAAAACCAATGCAAATATTGTCGGTGTTGAACATGGTTATTTTAAAATAGATTCTGATGAAGAAAAAATAATGCTTCAAAAAATCAAAGATAGTAAAGCTGATATAGTTTTTGTAGCAATGGGAGTTCCACGACAAGAAGATTTTATTACTAAACTCCGTGAATATGCTAGTAATGCCGTAGCAATAGGTGTTGGCGGAAGTTTTGATGTTATTTCTGGAAATTTGCCTAGAGCCCCTCAATGGATGCAGCGTTTCGGTATGGAATGGTTATTTAGGCTTTGTCTAGAACCTAAAAGAATATTTCGTATGTTAGAAATACCTGTTTTTGTTGTATATATCATGAGATACAAGTTAAATAAAGATTGAGCAAGAGTGTAAAAATGGATAATAGACCTATAGGAATATTTGATTCAGGTGTCGGAGGTTTAACAGTATTTAAAGAAATACGTGAACTTCTTCCTTTTGAAAATTTAATATACTTTGGCGATACCGCAAGAGTTCCTTATGGCAATAAATCATCGACTGTTGTTCAGAAATATTCTTTGGAAATAGCTAAATTTTTGGAAATGCAGAATGTGAAAATGATTGTTATTGCTTGTAATACAGCTTCTGCATTAGCTTTATCAACTTTAAAGAATGAAGTTAGAATACCAGTGATTGGTGTTATTGAACCAGGAGTCAGAGCAGCAATAAAGTCTGCTAAAAATAATAGTATTGCTGTCATTGGAACAAAAGCAACTATTAATTCTGGTGCATATCAAAACAGAATAAAGAGGCTTCGTAACTCTCTTAATGTTATTGCTGTTCCTTGTCCACTTTTTGTTCCTATAGTCGAAGAAAACCTTATGAATACAAAACTTGCCGAAGACGCTATGGATATGTATCTTTCCGATTTAAAGAAAACAGATGTAAAATCTGTAATTTTGGCTTGTACTCATTACCCTCTGTTGAAAGAGCAAATTAGTAATTTCTTTGATAATAAGATTTGTCTCGTAGATTCTGCTTATGAAACAGCTAAAGAGGTAAAAGAAACTCTTGAAGCTAGACGTATTGTGACTGAACAAGAAACTCTAGGCAAAGAAAGCTTTTTTGTTTCCGATAGTCCAGAAACATTTACAAATATTGCTAGCAAATTCTTAAATAGAGATATTGATGGCAAGTGTGTTTCTCATCCTTGGGTCGAATATTAGAGTTGGAGTTATGATGGAAGAAGAAAATTCAAAAATAGGCAAATTTTTATATAACCTTATAGATGCTATGTTTTGGGTTTACGATGAGACTTTACGCTGGTGGGAAATCAGCAAAATTATCATACAAATCAAAACTTATAGAAGACAGAAAACTGCTTTAAATAAGCTAATTAAAGAAAACGAACAGAAATTTATTGGTGTCACTGTTGCTCAAACTGCTGAATTAACTTCTTTGAATGAGAGTATTTCAAAATTAGCAGCACAGGAAGACTTTTTAAAAAGCAAATGTTCAAATTGGACTCCGATAGTAGATTTTTCTATTATTTTTATCCTTTTTGTTTATGGAATCATTTCTATCAATCCAATTCAAAATATTGTAGAAAGACGCAATACAAGTATAGGTGTTTTTGGTGGGCAAATAAGCCGTGTTCGTGAGCTACCATTTGAAGAACATAGTATAATTTCTGATTCTATCTGGTTTAACAACAAACTGTATATTGCTGGGAATAACGGTGTTACAGAAATAGATACAGTATCTGGTGGGTCTAAAAAGTTAAAAGATTTACCTGAAAATTTTTATGGGAAAGATTTGTCTATACTTGGTAATCGTTTATTAATTGCTGGTTATCCTGGAATCTTTGAGTATGAAAATAATGAAATAAAACCATTTATTGCCGAAAATAAACTCCCTGATAGGCTAATTAACTCGTTTTCAGTTGTTAATGAGAAAAAGAAACAGTTCTTGTTCGGTACGTTAGGCAAAGGTATTTATTATAACAATGGTGAAAAGCTTATTTTTATTCCTAAAACTTATGATTATATAGCCAAGAGTTTTGCTTTTCAACGGAAAGAGCTTTGGATTTTACATGATGAAGGAATACTTATTGGACATCCTGATAAGCTAGATAGTCTAAATTTGGAAGTTTTGGCAGGCAAAAGGCCTAGATGTATGATTACTACAGATAAAAATGTTTTCATTGGAACTGACCACGGTATAATTGCGGGTTATAGAAGTTCAAGAAACCGTGAATGGACAATGCTTTCCACTACAAAGCCTAGTTATATAAATTCTATAATTAATGCTGGAGAAATCTTATTTATAGCTTCTAATGAAGGCGTTTTCCGTTATTATAAAGGAAAAATGGATCGTTTATCTAGTATTCCGACTCATTCTTTATGTTTGTGCGATACTTTTTTAGCCGCTACAGGCAAGTCTTCGGTGTTCCTTTATTACTTTGATTTTTCTGGAAATGTTGGCAAAAGTTCTATTTTTGGGGTTGTTCCAGAGTTGGGAACATATACTCCTACATTACCTGTAACAACTCTTCCTGTTCAAAATCGTCCAATATACAAAAGAATGCCTGACTATGGATTACTTGAAACAGATGGAAAAGAACCTTTGATGGAAAGTGCTATTCCTATAGGAGATTATTCTCCTAATCAGAAACCAATGGTTGAACTTCCTGTTGAATTACAAAATCCTGTTTTTTCAGATATTACTTTCTTTAACGGTAAGTATTATTTGGCTACAACAAATAGAGGAATTTGGGCTTTTGATGGTAAAAATTGGAGTCAAGTAAACAATAACAGTAAATCAAATGCCAATAAGCTTTGTAGCAATAAAAAAGATTGTTATGCATATAGTAGCAAAGCTGGAATATATAAAATCATAGACGATAAGGCAGAATTAATAGTAGATTCAAAAGAAACATCAGGTTTAAAATATATGAGCATTAGTGATGATGACAAGCTTTTGTTATTATTCGCAGATGGTAATGTTAAAATTTATGATAATAAAGAATTAAAACCATTTTTTATTATTCCAACAGAGTTTGTTGATAATTGCCATTCTATTTGGAAGATTTCAGAGCAGTATATTGCTGTTCTTAATCAAGGTGTTATGGCTCATGAAGCTGATGGAAAATGGAATTTAATGTTTTACAGAGGAAATACTGATTCTGCTAAAATTGTTGATGTTTGTAATTTTGAAAACAAATCTCTTTATATAGCTTTAAATGATGGGAGAATATTTGAATATTCTAAAAATAAACTTCCGCTAACAGGTATTGTTCCTGATTATCCAATTTCTATTAATTATTCTGAAAATAATCTTTGGGTATCTAGTATTGACTCTCTTTATTTAAAAGAAAACAATGTTTTTACTCCGTTGTCATTTAAGAGCAACAATAGAATTTTAGGGGTATTTACTGATAGTGAATCAAAGAATTTGTTGGTTTTTACAGCTTCAGGTCTTAGAGTACTTCCAAAACAATAAAAAGATTAGATAAAGACTGCTGACACTAATTATCAATTACGAGCACAGTATATGCGAAGTCAGTGCAAACGCAAACTTTTTTAGTTATTAATCAGTCTTTCTTCGCTTGTTCGACATATTTCTCATCATGCGACCTCTGTTTAAAAAGAGATAAGAGAGTAGAGCTTAGAGATAAGGGTATTGTTTTTGCTTATGAAAGTTTTTTGCTATGAAAAAATATATGTTGTTCAATAAAGTTTTTAAGACTAACCTCTGGATTGTCACGGCTTCTACGAAGCCTCACAATGACGGTTATAATCGTTAGTAAAGACGAGAGAGAGATGTTAAGCTCTCATTACCTCTCTCATCTCTCATC
>CAJOQX010000305.1 GCA_905236865.1 Candidatus Rifleibacteriota bacterium | reverse complement strand
TTATAAATCTCCTCAATTTGATGGAACAAGTGTTGAACAAAAGCTTTATGTTTTGCGTGAATATTCTCGAAATTGGCTGAAGGAGGCGTTGGGAGAAATTAGGAATTAGAAATTAGGAATTAGAAATTAGGAATTAGAAATTAGGAATTAGAAATTAGGAGTTGGGAATAAGAGAATGTTGTTGTAATTATGTTTAAGAAATTATTAGACAAATATAATTCGTTGCCAGTACAGATTAAGGCTTCTTTTTGGTTTTTAACCTGTTCTTTTATGCAAAAAGGCATATCTACTATTACTGTCCCAATATTTACGAGACTTTTAACAACGGCTGAATTCGGACAAATTAGTGTTTATAACTCTTGGCAAGGCATTATTTCTATAATTGTTTCTCTTCATTTAACTGCTGGTGTATATATGAGAGGTTTAGTAGCTTATGAAGAAAAAAGGAAAGAGTTTATTTCTTCGATGCAGGGGCTTTGTTTTACTCTTATTTTAATTTGGTTCGGAGTTTATTTGATTTTTAAAGATTTTTGGAATGGTCTTTTTAATCTTACGACTCCATTGATGCTGATAATGTTTGCCAACATATGGCTATCTTCTGTATTTGCTTTCTGGGCTTCAGAACAAAAAGTCGATTATAAATATGAGAGACTGGTTGCTTTAACATTATTGATGGCTGTTTTAAACCCAGTTTTAAGTATATATTTGGTTCTTTCCTGTGAAGACAAAGTTACAGCAAGAATAGTTGGTGGCGTAATAGTCGAATTAATATTATTCGGATGGCTTTTTATATATCATTTAAATAGAGGGAAAAAATTCTTTTCCAAAGAATACTGGAAATACGCAATATGTTTTAACTTACCTTTATTGCCCCATTATTTGTCTGCTATTGTTTTGAATAGTTCTGACAGAATTATGATTGCAAATATGATTGATAATAAGTCAGCAGGGATATATAGTCTTTCTTATTCTATTTCTATGGTTTTATCGCTTTTTAGTAACTCTCTGCTTTCAACGGTAGAACCTTGGCTTTATAAAAAAATTAAGGCAAATGATTTTAAGCTTGTTCCGAAAATATCTTATGCGTCATTTTCGCTAATGGCAGGAATAAATATTATTCTTATTGCTTTTGCTCCAGAAATATTATCTTTTTTTGCCCCAAAGGAATATTATGAGGCGGTTTGGATTATACCTCCTGTTACAATGAGTGTGTATTTTATATTTGCATACACATTTTTTGCTGTTTTTGAATTTTATTTTAAAAAGACTGGTTATATTGCTACAGCAACTATGGTTGGTGCTGTGTTAAATATTATTTTGAATTATATATTTATTAAGCAATATGGTTATTTTGCAGCAGGTTACACTACTTTGATTTGTTACATAATCTATGCTGTTGCTCATTATATTTTTATGAGGAAAGTATGTAAGGATTTCCTTGATGGCGCTAGAGTTTACAGTCTTAAAATTCTTCTTCTAATAACTGCTATTTTTATGACAATAGGATTTGCTTTTCTAGCTACTTATATAGATATTTCTGCTCGTTATTCTTTAATTGGAGTTCTACTTGTTATAACTCTAATTTGTCACAAGGTTATTATTGGCTCTGTTAAAAATCTTATAAATATAAAAAGAAACAAGGATGGTTAATTATGGAAAACTTCTATTCTGTTGAACGAAACACCCAAATGCTGATTTCATTATTAAAAGAGCATAACATAAAAAAAATAATCTTAAGTCCGGGTGCTACTAATGTTTGTTTCGTTGGAAGTGTGATGAATGATTCTTTTTTTGAACTTTATTCCTGTGTTGACGAACGTTCTGCGTCTTATATGGCTTGTGGTTTGGCAGAAGAAAGCGGTGAGCCAGTAGTTTTAAATTGTACAGGAGCTACAGCTTCCAGAAATTATATTCCTGGATTGACCGAAGCTTTTTATAGAAAACTGCCTATTTTGGCAGTTACAGCTTCTCAACATCTTGGGCATACTGGGAATATGTTTCCTCAAATGTTAGATAGAAGCATAATTTCTAATGACATAGCAAAGTTAAGTGTTTCAATACCGACAATTCATGATTTAGAAGATGAATGGTCTTGTAATACAAAAATAAATGAAGCTTTGCTTGAACTATGTCATAACGGTGGTGGACCTGTTCATATAAACCTGGTTACTCAATATAAAGTCGATTTTTCGGTAAAAGAACTGCCATCGGAAAGAGTTATACATAGATATGACCTGTTGTCAGAATTGCCTGAAATATCCAAATGCAAAATAGCTGTTTTTGTTGGTGCACATAAGAAAATGTCAGAAGAATTGACCTCAAAAATTGATTCTTTCTGTAAAAAATTTAATGCTGTGGTTCTTTGTGACCAGACAAGTAATTATAGAGGGAAATATAGAGTTTTAGCAAACCTTCTTTGTTGCCAGGATGAATATAGGTCATCTGTTCAGTCTTTTGATATAATGATTCATTTAGGGGAAATATCAGGTTCTTATATGAATATTTCACCAAAGACTGTTTGGCGAGTAAATCCTGATGGCAAAGTTAGAGATCCTTTTAAAAAACTTACAAAAGTATTTGAAATGGAGGAAATAAAGTTTTTTGAATTATATTTAGAAAAAACAAATATTGGTGAAATTTCTAATACATATTTGGCTGAATGGCAGAAAGAACTAGATGATTTACGTTCAGAAATTCCAGAATTGCCTTTCTCAAATCTATGGATAGCAAAACAGACTGCTCATCTTATCCCCCCAAACTCAGTTCTTCATTTGGGAATATTAAATTCTTTGCGAAGCTGGAATTATTTTGAAACTCCTTCTACTGTATGCTGTTATTCTAATACAGGAGGATTCGGAATAGATGGCTGTGTGTCTACGTTATTCGGAGCTTCTCTTTTTGACAAAAATAAACTTTACTTTGGAGTATTTGGGGATTTAGCTTTTTTTTATGATTTAAATTCTATTTGTAACCGTCATATAGGCAATAATTTAAGGATTATGCTTATTAACAACGGTAGAGGTCAGGAATTTAGGAATTACAGTCATAAAGCTGCTATATTTGGAGAAGATACAGACAAGTTTATTAGTGCAGCACATCATAATGGCGATAAATCTCCATATTTAATAAAACACTATGCTGAGGACTTGGGGTTTGAATATCTCTGCGCCTATGACAAAACAGAATACCTTAATAATTTAGACAGGTTTGTTACTAAAGAACTGATAGATAAACCGATTCTTTTTGAAGTCTTTACTGATTCAGCCGATGAAAGCGACGCTTTAAAACTAATGAATCACATAAAAAAAGATCCTAAGTATGTTGCTACACAGAATGCCAAAAATTTTGTTAAGGGCATATTAGGCGAGAAAAGTATTGCTCAGATAAAGAGAATCATAAAGGGGTAAAAAGATGAAAATGCCTCCAATAATATTTGGTACTTTCCAAGAACCTGAACCAGATCAAGATACGATGAATAGAATTATAAAATGTGCTTTGGAAAATGGTTGCCGAGGTTTTGATACTTCTCCATCTTATAATACAGAAACAAAGCTTGGAATATCATTGAATAATTCAATAAAAGCAGGTTTATTATCTAGAGATAAAGTATATATATCAGACAAGATAGATGGTATGCAGATATATGAAAGTGATGGCAATATATATAAATATGTTATCAATTCTATTAGGAAGATTAATTGTTCTTATCTTGATTTATGTCTGATTCATTGGCCATTTCTTGATTATATAGAAAATGTCTGGCATAATCTGCTACGTTTGAAAAATGACGGTAAGATAAGAAATATTGGTATCTGTAATGTTACGAGAAGGAAGCTTGAAGAAATATATGATAAGGTAAAAATGTTTCCTGATGTTATACAGAACGAAATATCACCTTTAAATTATGATTATGATGTAGAATTTTTTCAAAATAATAATATTATTGTTCAGGCTTATTCTCCATTATGTAGAATGGTAGATAGGATTAAAAATTCAGAAGTTTTAAAAGAAATATCTTTAAAATATAATAGTAATCTAGCACAGATAATATTGGCTTGGCATAGACAAAGAGGAATTGTTCCAATATTTTCATCAAGCAAAGAAGAGAGAATTATTTCAAATTTAAAAAATCCTGATTTTGTTTTTTCGGAAGATGAAATGAAAAATATTGAATTTTTAAACGAGGGATATAAAATTTTCCCTTATTCTTATGCTTGCCCAGGATATTAATTATGTTTAAAAAGTTAAAAAAATATATATTTGTTTTGGTTTTACAACTTACAGTTTGTTTGATTATTCCATCTAAAAAAATTAGGAAATATATTGTTGCTTTAATTGCATCTGTTGATTTGCTTTTCTTTTTTTCTAGAAAAATATATAATAAGCATAAATCAAAATTTGGTATTTCTTTGCTACATAATTTAAAAAGGGATTATGAACAACTAATACTTGGTAGAATAGCTTCTGGAATTTATGATAATGATAAGAATCATTTGAATTTACAGAATTACTGTCGTAATTTTTATACTGATATTTTAATAATGGAACGGTTTTACAGTTTTTTAAGAAAAGATGGGAAAGTTGTCTTTAATATTGAAAATGATAAATATTATTTGACTGATGAAAATATTTCTATTTTTGACGCTTTTCTCTTACATAGAGTAACTGTTTATAAAAAGAACAAATATATTTACAAATATGTTTATGATTATAAAGAAATATTTACTGGTATTTTGTTTTTATTTAAAAATATTATTAATGTATTTAAAAGGAAATGCGACAAGGTTGATTTAGATTTGTTTTTGGATAAAGTTAATTATATTGTGGGCTTCGCAAAAGTTAGACAACTTTCTATTAGTTTAAATATGAAAGGCTTTTCGCAAGAGTTTTTAGATTATATTTCACAGAAATTCCCTGAAATAAAAATCTATGTTTGTGATTGAGATATGTAGCTTTATAAATAATGATTATATGGGCTACATATCTTATGTACTATATATAAAGATAGATCTTTTCGTTACTATTGTCTTTGATATGAAATAAATTATTAATAGAGTTTTTGATAAAAGAAAAAATAGCTACTATTATAGAAACTATTGTTATATTCATCATATTAACCTCCATTTCTATTAATCTTCCACAATAAAGTGAAAGATAAAGATTAAATATATCAAAGACAATAGTACTACTCAGAGTCCATCCATATTGATGCGATATAATATAATAATATTATAACGAATTATAAAAATTTTGCAAATAGAGTAAAAAATA
>CAJOQX010000304.1 GCA_905236865.1 Candidatus Rifleibacteriota bacterium | reverse complement strand
TTTTTCTTTACAATTAAAAGAAAATCTTGAAAAATATAAATTAGTTTGTTATTCTCTACAAATTAAGAGCAATTATTATGAAATATTCTCAAGTATATTTAGAGTCTATAGGTTACGAAATTCCAAAGAAGGTTATTACTTCCAGGTGGATTGAAGAACAACTTTGGCCATTATATCAAAAGATTCATTTACAAATAGGTACCTTAGAAGCTTTAACAGGTGTAAAAGAACGCCGTTGGTGGGAACCAGGTCATGTGAATGCACTAGAAGCAGCAAAAGCAGCTAAGAAAGCTTTGGCAAAATCTGATGTTCCGATTGAAGATATAGGGGCAGTTATTTATTGTGCAGTTTGTAGAGATAATTTTGAACCTGCTACAGCTTGCCAGGTTGCTTCTGAATTAAAAGTTAGACCTAATACTGTTATTCACGATATAACAAATGCCTGTCTTGGAACAATGTCTGGAATTATAGAAATCGCTAACCGTATTGAACTTGGTCAAATTAAAGCAGGTTTAGTAGTTGCCTGTGAACACGCTCGTGACATAACTCAAATATTAATTCAGCGTATGATAGAAGAAGGGACTTATGAATTCTTCAGAGAAGCTATGGCTACAATGACTGGTGGTTCTGGAGCAGTAGCTATTTTGTTGACCGATGGTACCTATGAAATAGACAAACCTCGTTTGATTGGAGGTGTAACTATGGGTGCTCCCCAGCATTTTGCTATGTGCAGATGGGGGTTAGACAAAAGAATACCAGCAAGAGCCCCTCAAATGATGGAAACTAATCCTATAGGAATGTTAAAGCATGGTGGTGAACTGATAAGAAAAGTTGGCGATGCCTTTTTCAATGAATTCCAATGGGATAGAGAAGAATTAGACAAAATCATATCACATCAAGTTGCAGCTACTAACAGAGATGCTATTATTGCAAATCTTGGTTTAACATTAGATAAAGATTTTTCTACTTTTCCTTTTTTAGGTAATATGGGAACTGTTTCATTGCCTGTTACTGCTGCTATTGCAGAAGAAAGAGGAATAGTTGAACATGGTATGAAAGTTGGATTTATTGGTATTGGTAGCGGTCTAAATTCTATGATGCTTGGATGGGAATGGTAATTTATGGCTTTTGATAAAAATCTCTATAAAGAAGAGTATCCTTTTGCTAGTAATTATTATGTTCAACCCTCTGGTTTTATGCAACATTATTTAGATGAAGGCAATGGAACACCATTTGTAATGGTTCATGGAAACCCAAGCTGGTCGTTTCTTTATCGTGATATGGTCAAGGCTTTTAGAGATAAATATCGATGTATAGTGCCAGATCATATTGGCTGTGGGTTATCTGATAAACCTAGAAAAGGACAGTATCCTTTTACTTTAAAAGAACGTATTGATGATTTGGAACGTTTATTAGATGAAAGATTAAATCTTACTCAACCTATAAATCTTGCTCTTCATGACTGGGGTGGGGCAATAGGTATGGGGTATGCTGTCAGACATCCAGAAAAAATAAATAAAATAGTAGTATTGAATACTGCCGCATTTGGATTACCTTCTGATAGCCCTTTTCCTGCTGCTATTTGGACTTTTAGACATACAAAAATAGGGGAACTTCTAAATTATTATTTTAATGCTTTTTCTTTCATTGCAAGTCATACTTGTTCTATAAAAGGAATGAGCAAAAAGATTAGATATGGATTTAGAGCACCTTACGATTGTGTAGCTCATAGAACTGCTACTTCTGAATTTGTTTTAGATATTCCGCTGAAAGAGGGCGACAGGTCTTGGAGAGAATTAAAAAAATTAGAAGCTGGATTGACCTTATTACAAGATAAACCGATGATAATTTGTTTTGGTCGAAGAGATTTTTGTTTTAACCGTTATTTCTTTAATGAATGGAAACGAAGATTTCCAAAATCGAAACGTTATACATTTAATGCTGGTCATTATACATTAGAAGATGCTGGTCCAGAAATATTTAATTTAGTCGATGATTTTCTAAAATAAACACCAAAAAGAATTTTAAGTTAATTTATCAGTTTTCTAGGGCAAACGCAAACTTATTAAGTTAGTAAAAAAATCTAGAAACTTGATACCCATAAAAAAAGCCAAGCTTTGCTTGGCTTTTTTAAATATTATTTTTTCAATGTCTTGAAGGTACTACAATGGTGTTTTGTTTTAATTTAATTCTAGAACCTTTCAAAAAATAACCTTGAATGCTTGCACAACCATATAGCATGCAATCTGGTTCCATAATAGTGCCAGGATTACAAACAGAATTGCAACCTAATTGACCATTATCGCCAAGTATAGCACCAAATTTTCTCATTCCAGTGTCTACTCGTTTGCCTTCCAGCATTAATGTTACATTGCTACCATCGTGTTTTAGGTTAGAAAGCTTTGTTCCAGCTCCTAAATTAACATTTGTGCCTAATATAGAATCTCCTACATAATTAAAGTGAGGTGATTTTGCTCCAGGCATATATATAGCTCTAACGCATTCAGAAGTATGACCAACAACAGCGTTGTCGCAGATTATAACATCACCTCTAACAAATGCACCGTGTCTTATTTCAACATTTTTACCAATTATTGCAGGACCGCAAACCATAGCTCCAGCTTGAATTACAGAACCTTCGCCTAATACTATATAATCAGGATTACGAATATAAGCACCATCTTCAATTGTCCCTTCTACGCTCATAGGGTGCTTTTCTATTTGGTTCTTTACGAATCCTTGTTGAATTCTTTTTATAATATCCCAAATGTTGTTTAAATCAACAAAACCTTCTAAATGTTTTTCAAAGAGTTCTGGACAAGGAAAATTATCTAATTCAGAAAAAAAATCTTTCAATTCAAGCATTAACTACGCCTCCGATTATCTATTAACTCTATTATCGGAATAAAATTAGTTTATGCTTAGAGCTTAAAGTTTGTGGCTTAGGACGAACGTATTAAAAACTTTTCTTATATCTTAGAAGAATGATATAAATCTAAAGCCTTTTTATGTAAACGATGATACAAAGGTAGCATATCTTTTTCTTCAACTAATTCGTCTAGTTTGTCAATATCTATCCATGCTACTCTTGTATTTTCATCTTCATTAACTTTTAAAATATCACGTTCATTAGCTTTTAATAGATAAGTGACATTCAAATGAAGATGGTTTCCAACAGCAAAGCCACGTTTTCTATGTGCTGGAACAGGAATTACTTCAACATCGTAAAAATCAGGTGTTAAGGCTATTATATTCTCTATCCCTGTTTCTTCTTTTGCTTCTCTTATTGCAACGGCTTTTAAATCTTTATCTCCGTCAGCATGACCGCCTGTCCAACTCCAAGATTTATAGATTTTATGATAGCACATAAGAACTTTAGAAAAATCTTCGTTTACTATCCAAGATGAGGAAGTTATGTGAGCTATAGAGTTGGTTCGATAATAGGCATCATCATTTTTTTTAAGAAAATTAGCAAATGCAAGTTTTTCTGCTTCTTCAAAGTCATCAGAGGATTTATAGGCAAGAAGTTTATTTATTAAGTCTTCCATTGTTTTTTATTTATTAGAAAAGATTTGTGAGAGGGAGAAGGGAGAAGGGAGAAGGGGGAAGGGGGAAGGGGGAAGGGATATTCTTCTCTCCTCTCTCCTCTCTCCTCTCATCTCTTACTCGACGATGCTTCTGACGTGTTTTTCAATCGTTTCAGAGTCAGGAGCAACTGGGGTTGGTAAACTGCATACAGAAATAGCAGAATCAATGTCTTTTAAACCATTACCAGTAATAAGAACAACAACTTTTTCGTCTGGTTTTATATCTTTTGCCTTTGCGTGTTTCTTGAAGCCAGCAAAAGCTGTAACACCAGCAGGTTCACCGAAAACACCTGTAGAACGTGGTAATTCGACTAACGCTGCACGAATTTCATCATCAGTTACAGAAATACAAGTTCCATTAGAGATTTTCAAAGCTCTCATGGCTTTTAATCTGTTACGTGGAATACCAACAGCAATAGAGTCTGCAATAGTGTTACCGTCTTGTGCAACAAATTTTCCAGTTTTTAATGCTACTTCGACAGGGTTACAACCAGCAGCTTGAACACCTATAATTCTTGGCAATTTGTCTATAAGACCTAATTCCTTCAAATCATAGAAACCCTTGTAAATACTAGAAGTGATACAACCATCGCCGATAGAAACATAGACTCTGTCTGGAACTTCAAAGCCCATTTGTTCCCAGATTTCAAAAGAAACAGTCTTTTTGCCTTCTACACAGAATGGATTGTAAGCACAGTTTCTATTATAGAAGCCGAATTTCTTTGTTATTTCAACAGAGAGGTCAAAAGCTCTGTCATAGCTGTCGTCTACAACAACAGTTTTTGCTCCATAAACCATCAATTGAGCAATTTTAGCTTTTGGTGCACGTTTAGGAACAAATATTACAGTCTTGATTCCTGCGGCGGCAGCAAAACCAGAGAGAGAACTTGCTGCATTTCCTGTAGAAGCAGCACAAATAGTAGTAGCTCCAGCTTCTTTTGCTTTTACAACTGCAATCGCACTGGCTCTGTCTTTCAAAGAAGCAGTAGGGTTACGACCATCGTCTTTTATATAGACGTTGTTAAGACCAAACTCTTTTTCAACTTTAGTAGCTTTATAAAGAGGAGTCCAGCCAACTTGTAGAGGTGCTCTCATAGAAGCATCTTTTACAGGAAGCAATTTAGCATAACGCCACAAAGAATAATCTTTTGAAGCTGCAATTTCTTCTTTTGTTATTTTTACAGAACTATAATCATAAATAACGTCAAGAATACCTTCTGTTCCACAATCGTCACAGACGTATCTAGCAGGATTATCAGGGTATTCCTTACCGCATTTCATACATTTTAGACAGGTAACTTTCATTTTTTTGCTCCTAAGTTTTTAATTAAAAAAATTATAAGATGTGTTTTGAAATAGTTCAAGTTTTTAAATAAAATCTATTAATAGTCTTTTATTTATTTTTTTTCGAAGATTTTATAATTAATATAACGATAAAATTTCGATACATTCTTCATGAAGAATACCATTGGTAGCTAAAAGTTCTAGAGAATCAAGTTCCATTTTTGAACCATCATATTTGGTTATTTTACCTCCAGCTTCTTCTAGCAATAATTGACCAGCAGCAATATCCCAAGGTTTAAGATTCTTTTCCCAATAAATAGAATAAATGCCTTTAGCTAAATAACAGAGGTCTAAGGCGGCAGAGCCAAAACGTCTTACATCTTGAACTTTCATTAGCATATTCTTTAATCTTGTAGTTATTTCATCTATGTGCTCGCGTCTATTATAAGGGAAGCCTGTAACGGCAAGAGCATTATTTATATCGCTAATATTGCTAACATGAATTGGTTCGTTATTGCAAAAAGCACCGCCATTTTTGATTGTGGTATAAGTTTCGTCATTAATAGGATTTTTAATTACACCGACTAAAGGAACTCCGTTGTGACAAAGAGCAATAGAAATAGAAAAATGCGGAAGTCGATTTGCAAAGTTAGTTGTTCCATCTATTGGATCTACTATCCAAAAATCACCATTTTTCCAGCTTTCTCCACCACCTTCTTCACCATGAAATTTTATTTCTGGAAAATTTTTGGTTAATTCTTCTCTTATAATCTTTTCTGAAGCCAAATCAACTTCTGTTACCAAATCGACAGTTCCTTTATGAACTATATTATGTTTATTGTTGAAAGATTTTTTTATCATTTCCGAAGATATGTATGCAGCTTTAAGTGCTCCATCACAATATTTTGACAAATTTTGCATTTTTTTCTCCTGAAAGTAAATATAAACATTAAAATCAATAAAAAGCCACATCAATTATAACAACCAGTTTTTGTTTGATATATCTATGTGGAAAAAATTAAATCAATTTATTTTATTGCTCTAACATTGATATTGATGATAAAATTGTTTTGCCTAAAAAACAAGGAGAATGGTATGAATTTTAAAGGTAAATTATTTCTTTTGTTGCTATTATCTGGATTTTTGTCTACTACAATATTTGCAGAAAAAACATCTCCTGATAATAATCAAAATCATGAAGCCAGCATTAATGATGCTGTAATAAAAGAACCAGAAATAGCCACTGCTACTTATGATAATTTACCTAAAAATGAAGTTATTAATACCCTCTTTGAAGACCCTTTGTCTGATAGTTTTATGGGAAAAGAAAGTAGCATTTTTAATAAAGAGCGAAACCGATCAACTTCTGATTTGCTTTCTGAATTTGAAGGTCAAGCAAGCGAGATAAACTCTAATACAGTTATTCCAGATAAAATAGAGGATAATCATAGCAAAGAAGATAGGGAAAGAATAGAAGCTAGGGCTGATGAACTATTAAAAGAAGCTGCTATCAGAGAATCAAAAGATAATTCTGGAGAATCTTTACTTCAAAAAGATGATGAACAAGAATTTAACAGATTACAAGAAAAAATCAAATCTATTAATAAAAAAACTAAAACAAACAAAACAGCTAAAGAATTAAATGAAGATAAAAAAGATAGTTTAATTGAGAAGACTGATGGTAATGAAAACGAAGAAAAAAACAATGAAAGTGATGTTTTTAATGCGAATAAAAAGGATAGCGAGCAAATCGAAAAATCACCTGATAATGAAAAAATAGAACCTTTAGAACTTAATGATTTAAAAGATTTAACAACTAAAAATAATAAAAGCTGGCCTAATACTAATGAAGACCCTGAGTTTTCTAAACAAGATAATGTTCAAGTATATTCAAAAGAAGATGTAGAGATATTTATAACTCCAGATACCAGTGCTTCAACTGATGAGATTCCTAATTATGAAGAGCTTCAAGGTATAATTAAAGTTGAAGAAGATAACCAAAAGGTTAATTCGAAAAAAGAAAAAGTAAAATCTAAAAAGGAAAGAAAGAAAAAACTCAGTCGTAAAAAAAGAAAGTTAAAAAAATTGTTTAATGTTCAAGAGCCGATTTTGCTTACCGATGGCAAACCTAAATCAGAAGACGATGAAAGTGTAAAAACACATAAATATACAGGTATTCTTGTTCCAGAAAAACAGCCTTTAAATAAAAGAAAAAATATGATTCGATGGGTTCTTAGATTGGATGACGGTAGTAGAATCCCTTTAAAATCAAATCTTAAGCTTATGCAAGAAGTTAGAAAAGAATCAAATTTAGAAGATTATGTAACAGTAACTGGCAAAATGAAATCTTCTGCATTAAATAGTAATTTAAAATACCTTGTTCCTGAAAGTATAATGAAATCATCAGGAAAACAAATGGATTCAAAACAAATGGATTCAAAAGAAATAGATGAAAAAGAAAAAGAATCAGAACAAGAGGATAAAACTAGTTCTGATTCTAATTCCTAATTAAAAATATTAAAATCACATATAATAAATATATATTCCAACAGCTACAATAAAAGGAATAAAGAAGTAAACAACACAACCAGCTTTTTCTGTTCCTTTGTTGAAAAGACCTGTTAATCCTTTTGTTACCATTGCACCAATTTTTCTATCACGACCAGATTTAGAAAAAGGAATTCCTGTTTTACGAGAAATTTTTTGTTTTATACCTGTAATACCTAATAGGCGACTCCAGGAAAAATTATTGTTTGATTTCTTTTTAGAAGTTCCTCCTGTTGTAGTGGTTTTAGTGATAGTTGTAACTGTAGTAGTGGTTGTTTCTTTTGGTTTTGTTGTTTTTTTTGCTGCCATTGTTTTATCCTTTTATTCTAGGTAAGTGTAGCCGTAAAGACCTGAACAGTAGATTGCAAGAAATTCTTTTCCTTCCTTGTTGGTAATTTTACCTTCTTTGATTGCTGCTGAAACCCAGGTTTCAATTGTTCTAACTAGTTTTTTAGAATCATATTGAACATAGTCGAGAACATCAGAAACTGTTTCACCAGCAATTATTTCTTCAATATTATATGTACCGTCATCATTTATTTTGACATGAACTGTATTGGTATCACCAAATAGGTTATGCATATCGCCAAGTATTTCTTGATAAGCTCCAACCATAAACACTCCAATATAGTAATTTTCATACATTTTTAAGGAATGTAAAGTTAAAGTTGGGTTGTAACTTCTATTTCCGATAAATCTTTCTATTTTTCCATCAGAATCACAGGTTATGTCTTGTAGATTTGCACGGTGAGTTGGTTTTTCGTCCAATCTGTGAAGTGGCATGACTGGGAATAACTGATCTATAGCCCAATGGTCAGGCAATGACTGGAACATTGAGAAGTTACAGAAATATTTTTCTGCCAATATTTTATCTAAGTCTGTCAGCTCGTCCATTCCGTGTTTTGATTCTTTTGCTAACTCACTGATTTCATGAGCAATGCTCCAGAAAATCTTTTCAACTTTAGCTCTATTTTTAAGGTCTAATAACCCAAGACCGAATAGGTCTAATGATTCTTCTCTAAGCTGTAATGCATCGTGCCAACATTCAATCATTGTTAAATCAGTTATAGAGTCAAGAACTGTAAACATATCTCTTACTAATTCATGATCTTCATCGGTAATAATTGCTTTTAATTCATCAACGGTAGCTCTTGGTGGACATGTGCTTTCTAATACATTGAATACTAGCATAGAGTGATGGGCTGTTAAGGCTCTGCCTGATTCAGTAATTAGATTGGGGTGGGGGAGATTGTTTTTATCTGCTGCTTCTTGGAGTGCGGAAACCGCATCGTTAGCATATTCTTGAATAGAATAATTTATACTGCTTGAAATAGTTGTGCGAGTGCCGTCATAATCAACACCCAAACCGCCACCTATGTCTACATATTCTATTTGGCAACCTAATTTGCTTAACTGAACAAAGAATTGTGAAGATTCTCTTAAGCCATGTTTGATTTTGCGAATATTGGTAATTTGGCTTCCTAAATGAGCATGAATCAGTTTAATGCTGTCGAGCATATTTTCACTCTTCATATAATCAACAGCTTCGACTATTTCCATTGGCGTCAAACCGAATTTGCTCTTGTCACCGCCAGATTCTTCCCATTTACCGCTTCCAAATGCCGCTAATTTGATTCTTATACCAATGTTTGGCTTTACATTATGTTCTTTGGAAAGCTTTGCCATAAGCTTCAATTCGTTAAGTTTTTCAGCTACTATGAAGATTTTTTTACCCATTTTGGTTGCTAAAAGAGCCAATTCAATAAATTCTTTGTCTTTATAGCCATTACAAACTATTATTGTATCTGGATTTTCTGTCATTCCAAGAACGGCGTGAAGTTCTGGCTTTGAACCTGCTTCCATACCTATGTTAAAGTTCTTGCCATATTTGACAATTTCTTGAACTACAGGTTGCATTTGATTAACTTTTATTGGATATACAGTATGGTATTGCCCTTTGAAATTATATTCTTCAGAGGCATTTTTAAAGCATTTTGCAAGGGTTTCTATACGCTCGTCTAAAATATCGGGAAACCTTAGTAATACTGGACATGAAACGTCTTTTTTTTCTAAATCATCAAGAAGTTCTTTTATGTCTATTGCTTTATTTGGGTCACGATGAGGCATAACAACAACATTGCCTTTGTCATTAACACCAAAATAACCTATACCCCAACCATCTATATTGTATAATTCAGCAGAATCTTCAAGACGCCATTTTCGCATATTAAAACCCTCCGATATTTTTATTGAGGGTACATACTAATATCAAAACAAATATTTTACAAGTTTTTTGTAATTTCATCAGGGCAAACGCAAACTTTTTTTGCTATTAATCAGTTTTTCGGATACGTCATTGCGAGCCTCTGAAAGAGGCGTGGCAATCTATGAAAGGTTCATCAATAAAAGAAAAAGTTTGCGTTTTCCCTGTGTCATTTGTCAAGCTTAATCTTGATATATAAAAATTAATAATGTATATTAGTAAAGTATCAAAAAAAAGAGGAGTGCGAAATGAAAAATAAGAGCGCTAAATGTTTTGTTCTTTTTCTCGCTGCTATGGGTTTGTTGGAATCAGCAGCTTTTGCAGATAATTATACAATAACAGGTAAAATAAAAGAATATCGTTCTTGGAAACCTATCGCCAATGCCAATGTTTCTTTTGTTTATGATGGTGGTGGTGAAGT
>CAJOQX010000303.1 GCA_905236865.1 Candidatus Rifleibacteriota bacterium | reverse complement strand
TTCAAAAAAACTTGATGCTAAAGGTTTGATTACTGAATATTATACTCATTTTTACGGCGATGAAATAGTGATGAAACATACTGTTTCATTCTTAGCAAACGGCAATGTCAATGTTAATGGGAATATTAAGGCTAACTTTAAGACAAATACTCCAGCTAAGAGCTGGAGTAATTCAAAGCAGGTTAATGGACAGACAATAATGGATTTTTATTATTTTAATGGAAAAATAAAAGCTACTTTTACAATCACTCCATTAAATAACGGTACTACAAATGTAAAATATGATTGTAACGTATTAGACCATAATATTTAACTTTAGATTATTTAATATGTAAAATATTAACAAGGAAACTTTATGAAATATAAATTATTTGCATTAGCATTATTTGTTGGAATTTCTCCTATAGTTTTTTCTAATAGCAGTCAAAATAATAATCATTATATCATTAATAATGAAGAAATCTCTCATAATATAAATTTTGAAAATTTCAATTCCTCTGATAATAGCTTTAACAAAGGCGATTTGCTTGCTTTTAATTGGAACGCTGGAGATTATAATTCTGATATTAACAAGAAAAAAAATGAAAAAGAATTAGAAGAAGAATTAAACGAAGATGAACTTGATGAAAACAATGAAGCTGAAGATAATGAAATAGACCAAGAAGATGATGCCGAAGATGATAAAAATGGGGAAAAAGAATTAATAAATTATGACGATGATGAAAGCGATTATGCTTATACAAAAAAAGATTCTGGCAAAAAAAGAAAAAGTCATGATATGTCTGTAGAAAGTGGAATACATGGCAAAAGCCATAATCTCCTAAATGATGCTTTCTTTCATATTCCAGAAGATGTTAATTTACAAGATGGTTTATTGCACACAAAAAATGTTGGTTTTGCTAAAACTCTGAGAGGCAGTATTTGTGTTTGCACTTTCTTTGTTTCAGAAAAAAATTGGAAAAACGACCAATATCATAAAATATACAAAAAGAATCTTAAAATAGCAGAAGAATGGCTGACAAGAGAAGCAAAAAAATATGGTTCAAAAATTACCTTTGAAAATATTTATCCATTAGGCGATACAGCAGTAACCATTGATAAAATTTATGGGCTTAATGAAACCGATCCAGATGCTTATGCTTATGGCAGTTTCCGAAAAGTATTAAAAAGCATGGGTTTGACTTCTAAAGAATTTAAGAAGAAACTACGCTATGAAACGCAGTGTGAAAATATTGTGACTAATTTTATTATTGATTGTGATGGTCGTTCCTATTGTTTTCTTGATTATGTAGGTTCTAGAGAAGATGATTATCATGATTTTACCTGGATTTTCAAAACAGGTTGGGGAGAACCTAATCCTCCAGGAGTAATCGCTCATGAAATGCTTCACGCTTTTGGTGCTTTTGATTTGTATGAACGTGAAGACTATAGAAAAGAACAGTCAAATGCTGTAAAGAAATACTATCCAGACGAAATTATGTATACAGGTGCTTATAATAATATGGATAAATGTTACATTTCTCCTATTACAGCCTGGAAAGTTGGGATAGGAGAAAAATCAAAAGCACTAGAATTTTACGTTCCAGACGGTTGGTCATTTGACTAAAATATAAATCTATACAACAGGACAAACATAAACTTTTTCTTTTGTTAATGAGGCTTTTGAAGATAGTAATTTACTATAATGGTAGTGAAATGCGAGACAATTTAAGAGTTTATAGATAAGAGATAAGGGATTTGTTTTTAGCTAACGATAGTCTGTATTATAAACCGTTATTGCGAGCAGTTGTTAGACTACGAGGCAATCCAGTGGTTAGTCGTAAAAACTTTATCAAACAATATAAATTTTCTCTTAGAAAAAAACTTCCATAGACTAAAACAATTCTCTAATCTCTAAGCCCTGCTCTCTTATCTCTATTAATTAGATTGTGCTAATTGCCTACAAATTTGTCATAACCGTATAACATAAGGACTTCAGTCCTGAAAGCTATACAGTTATGATAATGGATAAGCTACAAACAAATAAATACGGATTTTTCATCAAATTTATTGTTTATAGATTTATTGGTTGATAGCTTTATTCCAAGATAAATTCCAGCTATGGCGGTAAAAAATTGAATACCTAGAACGCTGAACTTAAGAAAATCGTTAATTTTATTAGGAATAAAACTATTTATTAATAATAAACCTCCAAAACCTATTATAAAAGCTTTAATTAAAGATGGAATTAATATTTTCAACCAAATTGATTTATTTTTTAATATATTTAAACTTATTATCAATAAAGAATTTCCTATAGCTATCATTGGTAAAACTGGATACATTACAACAGGAACGTGCCCCGTGATAAATCCACAAAAAGGGCTTAATAAGCATAAAATTATCGCTGATTTTATTCCTACATAAAGATAAACAAAAACCAATATAGCATTAACAATAATACCTGTAAGTAAATTTGGTAAATTAATAGCTTGCAAAGCAATAATGACAGCAAGCATTATTCCATTCAAAGCTATATTTCTAGTTTTATTTCTATTCATATTTTTAAAAAAGTTATTGATGAATTGTAAACATAAAAATGTTATTCGTCAAACTTTAAGTTTATTATATTAATAATTATACAAAAAGGAATTTATAAAATGAAGATAGATGAATTATTAGAAATAATAAAATGGCTGAATAATTGCCGTTCTTACGATGCATCAAAAGAGTATTTTTCAAAACTTGACTTCATTATTATAAGTAGCTAAAATAGCTTTTGTTTATCAAGAAAGGTTAAAAATATATGGAAAAAGCTTTAAGGAAATGGTTTCCTTTATTTGTCCTACCAACTCTTTGTGCATTTATAATTGGTTTTATAATTCCGTTTATCGAAGGGATTTATCTGTCTTTTTGCGAATTTACCACAGTTGCAGACGCTAAGTTTATCGGTTTATCAAATTTTATTTTTGCATTAAAAGATTGGTCTTTTTGGCGATCTTTTCTATTAACTACTGCTTTTGCAATAGCTTCAACCTTAGTTATAAATATTCTAGCTTTGGTTATTGCCTTGGCTTTAACAGGAAAAATCAAAGGAACAAATGTTTTCAGAACTATATTTTTCTTACCGAACCTAATTGGTGGAATTGTTCTTGGTTATATTTGGCAAATTCTTATTAATTGTGTTCTCTATAAAGTAGGCCAACCTCTTCTAGCCCTTAATTCTCAAGCGGGATTCATTGGTTTAATTATTTTAACAAGTTGGCAACAAATTGGATACATGATGATTATTTATATTGCTGGCATACAGAATATCCCAGATGCTGTTCTAGAAGCTGCTAAAATTGATGGAGCCTCAAAATGGGAAACATTAATTCATGTGAAATTGCCAATGTTAATGCCATCAATTACAATATGTCTTTTCCTTTCTATAACAAATGCATTTAAACTTTTCGATCAAAACCTTTCTTTGACTGCTGGTGAACCTGGACATCTCACTGAATTGCTTGCTATGAATATTTATTCGACATTCTATTCACATTCTGGTTTACAATGGATGGGTATTGGTCAAGCTAAAGCCGTAATATTCTTTTTAATAGTTGTTGCAATCGCCCTTGTTCAGCTTAAAGCCACCCATTCTAAGGAGGTTCAACAGTAATGAAAAAAATCAATACAAATTTATTTTTAACTATATTGTTTTCTATTATTTGTATATTTCACATGTATCCTGTTATGATGATTCTTTTTAATTCATTTAAAAAGGAATCAGCAATAAGCACTTCTTCAGTATTTGAACTTCCTACTGCAAATACATTCAATGGTATTTCTAATTATGTTAACGCCATTGATGCACAAGGCTTTTTGTGGAGTTTATTTTATAGCATAATAATCACACTAAGTTCTGTCACACTCATTTTGGTTTGTTGTTCAATGTGTGCATGGTATATTAGTCGAGTTAATAGTTGGATTTCTAAATTAATGTATGCTATGTGTGCTTTCTCTATGGTTGCACCATTCCAACTTGTTATGTTTACTCTTTCTCAAACTGCCGACAGATTTCATATAGGTGCTCTAAGATTCAATTCCCCCTACTCTATTTGCTTTATATACCTTGGATTTGGAGCTGGACTAGCGGTATTTATGTTTACTGGGTTCATGAAGTCTATACCAGTTGAGATGGAAGAAGCTGCTATGATAGATGGTTGCAATCCATTCCAAACTTTCTTCAAAATTGTATTCCCTGTTTTGAGACCATCTATGATTTCTGTAGGAATACTTGAAACAATGTGGATTTGGAATGACTATTTGTTGCCTACTTTAGTGTTAGATATAAAACAATATAAAACCATTCCTATGCTCATTCAATATTTTAGAGGAAGTTATGGAAGTGTTCAGATGGGACCTATGATGGCTTGTGTCGTTTTAACTATTGTACCAGTAATTATTATTTATTTAATTGGTCAAAAACACATTATAAAAGGTGTTTTGTCTGGTGCAGTAAAGGGTTAAAATTTCAAAACCATCACGAACTATTATTTATATTGAATATAATAGTTTAATTTCCTTGAAAAAAACTATTACAATATAGTAATATGAAAAATCTTAATATTAGATAAAAAATCGAAGATAAACTATAAATTATTTATTCACATTATTTTTATAAAAATTTTTTGAATAAATATTCTAAAATATAGATTTATATTTCAAATACTGCAAATAATTAGGCAAATTAAATGGCAATAGATGAAAACTCTCAAAAATTGACTCCCCATATTTCTGAATTAGGTGCTTGGGCATTATCTTTAGGTACAACTATAGGCTGGGGTTCATTAATTGTTACTAGTAACACATACTTAATAGAAGCTGGTTTGCTTGGTAGTTTATTTGGTTTATGCCTTTGCACTTTCATAATGCTTATTCTAGCAAAGAATTATCACCTTTTAATGAACTGCTGCCCTGATGCAGGTGGAATATATTCTTATGCAAAATATGCTTATGGTCATGATAGAGCTTTTATTAGTGCGTGGTTTTTATCTATAACCTATTTTGCGGTTCTTTGGGCTAATGCCACTTCACTTCCTTTATTTTCTCGTATTTTTTTTGGAAATCTTTTTCAATTTGGATACTGTTACACATTACTAGGTTATAAAATATTCTTAGGTGAAGTTTTATTAACTGTTACATCTTTGATTATAATTGGTTATTTATGCACGAGGTTTAAAAAATTTATTTCTGTTTTACTAATATCTATGGGCATTTTTATAATAGCAGGAATAGGTATTTGTTTTATTGGTTCTTTCTGGCATCATGGAACATTCCAAAATATGTCCCCTTATTTTATTCCTAACAGAAGTTATTTCATGCAAATAATCCATATCTTATGTATTTCTCCTTGGGCTTTTATAGGCTTTGAAAATATTTCACATGCTGTAGAAGAATTTAAATTTCCAAAAGATAAAGCCTATAAAGTTTTATCAAGTGCTGTAATTACTGCTGCTTTATTATATTTGATGGTAATTATACTTTCAACATCTGTTCATCCAGACAGATATGCCAATTGGTTAGAATACATTAGAGATTTGAAAAATTGTTCTGGTTTTGAAGCTTTACCAACATTTTATGCAGCACATCATTATTTAGGGAACTTCGGAATCGCACTTCTTGCTATTGTACTATTATCTCTAGTATTATCAAGTTTAATTGGTAATATTTACGCATTAAGTAGACTATTTTATGCTCTGGCAAAAGATAGAGTTATTAAATATAAATTTGCAAAACTTAATCGATATTCCTTACCCCAAAACGCTATTTGGTTAATAGTTTGTATTTCTGTCTTTATTCCATTATTTGGAAGAACTGCTATAAGCTGGATAATAGACATAACCACAATTTGTGCAACCATTATTTACGCCTTTATTTCAGCCATTGTTTATGAAGTTTCAAAAAGAGAAAATAATAAAGAACAAAAGTTATATGGATTACTTGGATTTATAGCAATGATATGTTTTGGTATCTATTTACTTATGCCAAATTATTTTACTGGAAAAGCTATAGAAACAGAATCATATATGCTTTTTACAACATGGTGTATTCTTGGATTTATATATTTTAGAAATCTAATTATAAAGAACAATAAATTTGGTAATTCAATAGTTGTTTGGGTAGTTTTACTAACAATTATGCTTTTAACTTCTTTAACCTGGATAATGGATTCTACAGAAAAATTCTCTGGAGAAGCAATGGAAAGTGTTTATAAGCATTATACAGAAGAAAAGACTGATAACACTCACTTTTATGTAGATAAAAAGATTGATCAGTTACAAAACGACTATATGTTTTATATGTGTTTAGGTATGGGAATAGTTGCTTTTAGTGTCTTTTTACTTTTAAACAATTATTCAATAATATTAAAACGAGCAAAGGCTTCAGAAGACGAATTAGATGTAGCTAGAGAAAAAACAAAAAAACTAGAAACAGAATTAGATATTGCTAAAACTATTCAAAATTCAGTCTTACCTGTTGCATATCCAAATAATAAAAGATTCTCGCTTTATGCAACTATGGATGGAGCAAAGAAAGTTGGTGGTGATTTCTATGATTTCTTTGAAATAGATTCTACCCATGAAGCTTTAATTATTGCAGATGTTTCTGGAAAAGGAATTACAGCCGCGTTATATATGATGAATGCAAAAGCTTTGATTAAAGAATTGGTATTAATAGGCAAATCATTAACTGAAGTCGTATTAGAAGCTAATAAGCGTCTATGTGAAAATAATACCGCTAAAATGTTTCTTACTCTGTTTATGGCTATCCTTAATACTGAAACAGGTGAATTGGTTTGTGTCAATGCTGGTCATAACCCGCCTTTAATTAAACATAAAGGGAAATGGGAATACTACAAAATGAAACATTCAATGGCTTTGGGAGTTTCAAAAAAAGTCAAACCAACTGAAGTCACTTTTAAGTTAGACCATACTGATATGTTATTTATTTATACTGATGGTGTAACTGAAGCTATGAATAGTGAAAAAAAATTCTTTGGAGAAAAACGCTTATTAGATTTTCTACTAAATCAAAATGAAACTTCTCCATCAAAAATAATTGATAACTTAAAAAATGAACTACATACTTTTGCAGGAAAAGCACCTCAAAGCGATGATATTACTATGATTATGGTTTCATATAAATAAAATATAAAAATTTGTTCTATTTTCGATAATTTTTAGCTTCTTTTTACTTTATATACGCTAAAACTACAATAATTATTGTTGTAAAAAATATAGTTAAAAAATCATATTTTCCAAAAGAATATTTCTTGTACAAACTTCTTGGACGTTCGGTGCTATAACCTCTAACTTCCATAGCATCTGCTAGTTCTTCAGAACGCATAATTGCCTGTGTTAAAATTGGAATCAATAATGGCATAAAATTAATAGCTGATACGATAGAGTTTGTTTTTAGTTTTGCCCCTCTTGCAATTTGAGCAATTTTTATACGTTCAATTTCATCCATAAATACAGGTAAAAATCTTATTGCAATAACCATTGTCAAAGCATACTCACTCGATGAAACCCCAAAAAGCTTTAAAGGTTTAAAACATTTTTCCCAAAAATACAATAATTCATTTTGGGTTGAAACCTTTGTATACAATGTTGCAACAAAAAAAACTCCTATAATTCTAAATATTGTGCTTAAAGCGTTAACATAGTTAAATTCATTTCCAGAAAAGCCTTGAAAAATAGCAACAATTATTAATAATAATAATATTTTTTTTAAAGAAATAATTAATTGAATAACGTCTTCATCAATAAACAGACAAGATAATAGAACAAAAAGATTCATTACTAAACCTATTTGCCATGATTTGCAAAAAAAAGAAAAAATTAAAATATAAATAACACAAAGAAAACCTTTTGTTATTGGATTTAGATTTCTAAATTTTAATTTAACTTTATTAAACATTTAATTTTTTTAACAGATCTATTTTCTTTTGTTTTATATATAAACTATAACTTTATAAGAATTAGAAAAATCAAAATATATTAAGATATTATTTATTTTTTTGATTTTCCAAAAAATTTGCGACCTCTTCTGCTTTTACTATAGGTAATTTTTGTGAGTTTACATAATATTTGAGATTTTCCACATACCATTCTGGTAATGGGTAAAAATCAGAATTCTGAATTGCCTTAGACAAAAAATCATTTACATTGAACTCTTTTGTATATACACCATCAATAAAAAGAATATGGCTATTATTATTTATTAATAATTCTGGTTCATGGGTAACAATAATTACAATATGCTCTTTTGCTAATGAATTAATAATCTCTGACAAATCTTTTTGCCCTACCCTATCGAGCCCTGCTAAAGGTTCATCTAATAATATAACCTTAGGTTCTAATATAGTACAAGCAGCCAAAGCAACTCTTCTTTTTTCACCACCAGATAAATTAAACGGATATTTTTCGGAGTATAAAGCTGAGGATAACCCCCAAGTTTTTAGCCACTTATTTGTTTTTTCTTTAATTTCATTTTCTTTTAAATTAGATATTTTTAAAGAATAAGATACTTCATCAAAAACAGTTGAATTAAAAAAAATAGTTTCAGGATTTTGGAAAGTTAAAGATATATTACCATCTGGGATAAATTTATCATAATCTAAAGTTATACTCCCAGTAAATTCCTTATGAAAACCTGCAAGAAGTTTCAATAAAGTGCTTTTTCCACTTCCAGAACGACCAACAATTAGATTCAAACAACCATTTTCAAAAGACGCATTTATCGGTCCAAGAAAATGATTCTTGCCAAAAGATATGTTTATATCGGTTAAATTCAGTATCATAATAGTTCTATAAGATTGAAATGTATTCTACAACTAATTTGTTTCTTTATTTTTCGTCTTCTAAAAGTTTTTCAAGTTTCCAGCCTTCAGGAAATTCTATTCCATAAGGTAAACTTTTTAATTCCTTAAATTTATTTACAGAATCATTAAAATATATTTCACCATCGTTTAATACACAAATATTATCAAAACGATTTATATCTTCTGGAAGTTGCGAAATAACAATAATTCCAATAGTTTTATTAATTACTAATTCATTTATAATTTTCCAAAACTCAATTCTTGCCCATGGATCTAAATGTGAAGTTGGTTCGTCAAAAACAATCCAACAAGGATTTAAAGCTATTACAGAAGCAATACATAACATTTGTTTTTGACCACCTGATAATTTTGAAACAGGTATATCAAGCATATTTTCAAAATGAAATAAAGAGGCAGCTTTATTTATCGAATCATTTATTTCATCACTTGATAAATTGAAATTCTCTAAACCAAAAGCAATATCATCTCCAATCGTTGTTCCAACAATTTGGTTATCTGGATTTTGAAAAATCATACCTGAAAAATAATAGGGTTTAGCATTAAATTCATCTGTAATAGTAATTTTTCCATCACTCGGTTCTAACAAGCCAACAATCAATCTAGCAATTGTAGATTTTCCACAGCCATTTTTACCGATTAATCCATTAACAGCACCTTTTTTAAATGAAAAAGAAACCTCCTTCAAAATAAAGGAGGTTTCTTGATTTTTGTTATAACAGAAAGAAACTCTATCAAAGAGAATCATCTGATCAACGTATTACTTTGAAAATTGGATAATTGCCATTTCAGCATTATCACCACGTCTATTTCCAAGCTTGTAAATCTGAGTGTAACCACCGTTTACATCTTTGAAACGAGGAGCAATACGATTTAGAAGTTTAGTAAGAACGCCTTCAACACGAAGAATTCTTGTAGCACCACCGCGTTTTTCGCTAGCAGCTCCAACGGTTTTACCATTTACTTCTCTCTTTTTACCACGTTCTTTAGTAATTTCTTCTTTAACAGTCTTTCCATCAACAGTTTTCTTAATAGTTACTTTTCTAGTTGCAACTGCTGGAATATAATCTAAAACAAATTCTGGTTTTGGATTAGATTGATCTTCCATATATTTTTCAACAGCTTTTCTATCTTCAGTCTTTAAATTAGAAATATATTTCTTAATTTCATTACGACCTAAGATTTCACGATCTTGTGAAGCATTGAAATATGAACTTAAAGCAACACGCTTAGCTGCTCTAATAGCTGCTAAATGTTGTTCTACAGTCTGACCTTCTCCACCTTTAGCGTTGAGTTTTTCAGGATTATTGTAATTCTTAGCGAGAGTAACAGCCTTTTCCATTACACGGCGAAGGTCTTTAGCTTTTGCTAAGGTTGTTTCGATTTTTTCATATTTAACAAGAGAGGTGCAAAGAGATCTCAATAGAGCTTTTCTCTGATGAGACTCACGACCAAACTTGCGAAGCTTTATTTGATGTCTCATTCTTCGTTTCCTCCGTCATCATCATCAATTGAACCATCATCATCAGGAAGTTGCATATTAAACTGAGCAAGCTTTTCTCTGACTTCTTTAAGAGACTTCTTACCAAAATTCTTAATTTCGAGAAGTTCTGAAACTTTTTTATTAACAAGTTCTCCAAGAGTCTGAATTCCAGCTCTCTTTAGGCAGTTTCTAGAACGGACTGAAAATTCTAGATCCTTAATTAGGATTTCGGTGTTACCTTTTTGAGTCGGTTCTTGTTTTTGAGTAGAAACCATAACAAGTTCTTCATTATGAACAGGTAAATCTTCTCTATCATCAATGATTTCGTCTTTAAGAGATTCAAACAAATCAATATGAGACTTTAAGAACCTAGAAGCTGTTTCAACTGCTTCAGCAGGTTGCATACTACCATTTGTCCAAACTTGAAGAGTTAATTTGTCATAATTAATATTCTGACCTACACGAGCTTCAGAAACATCATACATAACTCTAGTTACAGGAGAAAACTGTGAGTCTACAAGTATTGTCCCTACAGAATCATTAGATGCTTCATTATCATCGGCTAATACATATCCACGACCACGTTTGAATGTAATATCCATACCCAGTGTAACATCACCTGTTATTTGGGCAATATGAACATTTTCATCAATAACCATAAGGTCTGGATTAGCTGGAATATCAGCGGCTGTAACATCAGCTGGTCCTTTAACTTCAAGACGAACAGTTACAGGTTCATCAGTTTCAACATTAACAACAAGTTTTTTTAGATTTAAAATAATTGCTGTAACATCTTCAACTACGCCAGGAATACTACAAAATTCATGTAATACACCGTCTATCTTTACAGAGGAAACAGCAGAACCAGGAAGAGATGAAAGTAAAACACGTCTAAAAGCATTACCTAATGTTAAACCATAGCCTCTTTCTAGAGGTTCAACTTCTATAATTCCATGATTAGCATTTTCGCCCTGTCTATATCTTAATTTTGGTTGATTAATTTCAATCACGCGAACCAGCCTCCTAAATATTAGCGAGAGTAGAATTCTACAATCAGATGTTCTTGAATCTTTGGATCAAGCTGAGAGCGTTCAGGAAGAGCAAGGAATTTGCCTTTCAAATTTTCACGATCTACTTCGAGCCAAGGACTGGCTTCACGGCTTGAATTAATTTCCAGAGCGTCTTTAATCTGGCTTCTTACTTTGCTATTTTCACGAATTGCAACAACATCACCAGCTCTTAGCTGATAACTAGGAATATTGCATTTTTTGCCATTTACTTCAAAATGACCTTGAGTAACCCACATACGAGTTTGAGCTCTAGACAAACCAAAACCCATACGATAAGCAACATTGTCAAGACGAGTTTCTAATTGATGGAGTAAATTAACTCCAGTGTTACCACCTTGACGGCTTGCTACTTCATAGTAGCCATGGAATTGACTTTCAAGGATACCATAAGTTCTTCTAACTTTTTGTTTAGCACGCAACTGAACTTCGTATCCTGTTGGTTTCTTTCTTGCTGCTTCAGCTCCATGTTGACCAGGAACCATTGAGCGGCGTTTGAAAGCACATTTTTCTGTGAAACAACGAGCACCTTTAAGGAAAAGTTGGTCACCTTCACGGCGACATAATCTACAAACAGAACCAGTATATCTAGCCATATTAAGCCTCCTCAGACGCGGCGTCGCTTTGGAGGGCGACAACCATTATGTGGAATGCCGGAAACATCTTTAATAGATGTAACTTGTATACCTGTAGTCTGTAAAGCACGAATAGCTGATTCACGACTCATTCCAGGACCGGCTACAAAAACATCGATTTCTTTCATGCCATATTCAAGGGCACGTTTAGCAGTAATTTCTGCAGAAACCTGAGCGGCATAAGGGGTAGATTTTCTGGAACCTCTAAAACTATTTGATCCAGAGGAAGACCAGCATAAAACATTACCTGACATATCGGTAATAGTTACGATAACATTATTAAAAGTTGATTGAATATGTGCCTGACCTTTAGCAACGATTTTCTTTTCGCGCTTTTTGGTTCGGACTTTGGACTTAGCTCCTGATTTTGCCATTTTTTTCTCCTAAATCAGTTTACATCCTCAAAAAGAATTAACCGTTCTTTTTGATTGCTTTTCTCGG
>CAJOQX010000302.1 GCA_905236865.1 Candidatus Rifleibacteriota bacterium | reverse complement strand
TTTTGTCCATTCAGGAACACCGTCTAATAGAAGCTTTATATGAACACCTTTGTTTATTGCTGCTTCAACCATTGCATCAAGAGCCTTAAAATCGCTCATTGAATACATTGCTATTTTTGCTGTGCTTCCAGGTTCTAGCGAATCGAATTTATAAATTATAGAATTAGAAAGAGTTGCATTCTTCTTGCTTTTATCGCTGAAAACAAACTTTCTTGAATTGTTTACTTTTGCGAAACCGCCCTTTGGACCATAATAAATATTTATGTCATCAGCAAAAGACGGAGCTAGACAACCTGTAAAAGCTAAAACACAAAGAGTGCAGGCGAGTTTGTTCATATAATCATTCCTTGTTTTTTATTTATATAAAACATCTTACAAGGAATTTTTAAATAAGGCAATAAAAAAGACAAAAAGCCCAGGGCAAACGCAAACTTTTTTCATTATTAATCAGTATCTACATACAGTTATTGCGAAACCGCAAGTTATACGTCATTGTGAGCTTATAAAGTATGCGTGATAACGTGGCGTTGCTGAAAGCAAAACGAAATCCATCCATAAAAAATATTTTTACCAATAATGATAGTTCGCTTGTTCGACATATTTCTCCTCTTGTGACCTCTGTAGATAACTGTCTTGAATAATCTTTGAGGGAACGGATCTTATTCGGAGAAAAAAGTCTCGCGTCTCACTATCATTATATATTACTATCTTCAAAAACCTCATTAATAAAAGAATAAGTTTGCGTTTGCCCTGACAAAAAGCCACAAAATACCAGTAGAGTTGAAAAATAATTTAAATAATGCTAGAATACATCATTAGTTTGCAATATTATTTTGATTTTAGTATTGTAATAAAAAAAAGGCAAATATAGATTACCAAGCCATTATAGTTTGAAAACCTAAATGCCTATATCTATATGGTTTTTGGCATAAATTGGAGATACGCTTTGTGTATTCTTTAATAATAAAACGGAGATTATTAATTATTACATTTTTAGCTGTTTTTACTGCTAGCAATAGCCTCTTTGCCGATACTGTTGAGCAAAAAGAGCTATACAGATATGCTATGGGGCTTATTAACAAGCAATTATACGATGAAGCAGCAAAGGTTCTTTCCAATCTCTTGTCAGAACCAAAAATGTTTTCTCAAACAGATGGGGCTTTGTTTTGGCTTGGGCAATGCGAATATAAGAATAAAAACTATATAAAAGCGGCAGGTTATTACCAAAAAGTAATAAAAGACTATCCAAATTCAGAATATTACGATAGAGCTGCTTATGGTCTAGGCTGGTCACACACTAGTGACAATAATCCAAAATCAGCAGCAGAAGCTTTTGCAAAAGTTTCCAAAAAAGACATCAATCTATGGATAGATTCACGAGAAAAACGTGGTTATATTATGGTCAGATACAATATGAATACTGACAGCATGATAAGAAACTACGAAGAATTACTAGAAGAACCAAGTATTTCTGAACAGCTAAAAAATGAATGTCATATTCAGATTGGAAAAGGGAAATTTGAACAAAGTATTTTTAGACAGGCTATAGAACATTTAGAAATAGCTCTACCAAATTGTTCCAACGAAAGAAAACAAAGCGTAAATTTCTGTTTAGCGGAGTCATATTTTAGATTAAAAGATTATATAAAAGCAAGTTCAGAATATGCGAACACAATTGGAATTAATCCAGATACGGCAATAGCTCAAAAATCGGCTTATTGTCTTGGTTGGTGCTATATATATCAAAATCAACCAGATAAAGCTTTAACTCTTTTTTTAAAACAAGCAGAAAATCCAAAATCTGTTGTTCAAAAAGAAAGTGCTCAAAATGCTATTGATTTGCTAATGAATTTGCATAAATATTCGGAAGCTATAAAAATAATAGATTTATATGTAAATAATTTTGAATCCAAAATACAAGAATCTATGCTTTATATAAAAGCTCTAGCCTTATCTCGTCTAGGTGAAAACGAAAACAGTATAAAAGCTTTTAATGAATTTATGAAAAAATTTCCAAATTCCCCGAAAAGAAATGAAGCAATTTACCAAATCGGTCTAGTTCAAATTTCAATGAGCCGATTTAAAGATGCAATAAAAACTTTTGAGCAAATATCTAGCGAAAATGTTAATCCTGAAATCAGAGAAAAAGCGATTTATAGAATCGGTGAATGTTATTTTAACCAAGCTAATATTACCGAAGCTGGTAATGCATTTAATAAAGTCATTAAAATTTTCCCTCAAGGGAAAACAAGAATAGACGCTCTCTATCAATTAGGAGAACTTGCTTATATGCAGAACAGCTATGCGGATGCAATTACGGCTTTTGAAGCAATTGCTGCAGGGAAAAATGAACTATCATCACAAGCCCTTTTTAGATGTGGGGAAATCTTGATGAAAGCAGGAGATTATAAAGAAGCTATAAAAAAATTTAATGAATATAGAGAAAAAGACCCAAAAGGAAAATTAACTGAAGACGCATTATTTAAAAAAGGACTATGTTATCAGGAATTAAAAGATGACGCTCAAGCATTAGCCGCTTTTTCCCAATTAATGAATGCACAAGGATATTTCAGGCAAGAAGCTAGATTTAATATAGCTGAAATAGCCAGAAAAGTAGACAATTACCCTCTTGCTATTCAACATTACAAAGCTATTATTTCTGAAGAACCCAAACATCCTCTTGCAGTAGTTTCAAAAGAATCTGTAGGAATTTGCCTATATGCAATGAAAGATTATGATGGTGCAAAAGAAACTTTCTCTCAAATATTAAAAGACTACCCTGCGACAGATCAAGTTGTTCCTGAAACAAGACTTTGGCTTGGACGAACAATGATAGCTATGGAAGATACAGAAAACGGAATTTTAGAATTGTTAAAAGTTCCTGTATTATATCCTAGAAGCGAACATATTGCTACCGCCTATACAGAAGCGGCTAGAGCATACAACAAACTGAACAAACCAGATAAAGCAAAAAAAATGTATTCAGAAGTATTAAAATCTAAGCCTTCTCTAGAACAAAAGAAAGAGGCTGAAGAAGCTACAAAAAAGAAAGCCGAAGAAGTTAAAAAGAAAAAAACTGATGAATCTAAAAAGAAAAAGAAATGATGAATAATATAAAAAAGCTAATATATGAAAATTTATGTGTTGGTTATAGATTTCTTAGTTACATCTATAAAACCATTCACAATAGTTCATTTCAAATTTGCTTTGACGTTTTTAAAAAGAGTTTTTTTTATGCAAATGCTAAAATAATTATAGTAGTTATATTTCAGGCGTTCATAGCAACATCTAGTTTTGCAGCCAGTTCATTTTTAAACACTCCTAGAATTTTAAGAATAAAACTAGATCTTGTAAGCGGTTCAAAAGAAGCAGAAATAACAACATCAAACAGTATTATTGATATTTTTGATAAAGCTAAACAGTCGACTCTCTTTTCTGGAAAAGCAACAAAATTGCAAATTGAAGCAAAACCAGAAGGAGCACTGCTTTTTACCGTAAACGAAAAGACTTTCATTGCAAGTCGAACAGTAACGATTTCGTCCAAGAGCCCTAGAAGTGCAACAATAAGTCTATCAGCATTACATAGAAACACGAAAAAATATAGAGGTAAACTCGAAGTCAGAAGTTCGAGTAATAAACTATATTGGGTAAATGTAGTAGATATGGAAGATTATCTCCAATCTGTTGTTCCATCAGAAATATCACCTATAGCCCCAAAAGCTGCAATAGAAGCTCAATCTATAGCAGCAAGAACTTATGCTGTTAGAAACATAAATAGACATATTGGTAGCTTTGACTGCAATCTTTGTGATACAACACATTGTCAAGCTTATGAAGGTGTGGCAAAGGAAACAAGAAACTCTAATGCCGCAGTTAAAGACACAGAAGGTCAGATTCTTTTATTTAAAGAAGATCCTGCAAATACAGTTTATCACTCTAATTGCGGAGGATATATTGTCAGCAGTCAAGCTCAATGGGGTGGTCGACAAATTCCTTATCTTATTGGACACTTTGATGGTCAGTTTGATGGAGAAAAGGTTGGAAAATCATTTTGTGAATATGGAAACTATTTTTTAAAACATCGTAAAGCACCAAGTAGCTTACCAAAAAAATCTAAACGTCTAGTTATTGGTGTTGCTAAGTTTGAAGTAAAAAGAAAAAAAACTCACGATAATTTTGGTCATAGAGTCGGTATGTGTCAAGATGGTGCGATTGGTATGGCTTTAATTGGTTATTCTTGTAGTAATATACTTGGTTTTTACTACCCTACTACCACCATAGAAACTTTAAAATATGCTTCAAAAGCTAGACATATTTCAAAGAAATATGCCCCAACACCTATTGCAGGTATGTTAAAGTCTAACGAAAAGGGGCAAAAACTTGCGGCTCTTCCCAATGTTTCAAAAAACAAATTATCAGAAACTGCTATTAAAGATGCAAAAAATAATAAAGAAACGGTAAACAAACTTGAAAATACTAATAATAATGAAAATCAGAAAGTTCAAGATATAGCAACAATTGCGGCTTTAGATAAGGATAACCAAAATAGCATAAATGTCACAAACGAAATTAATGATAGCTTAAATACAAATATTGCAAATTCTTCCATTTCTCTTGACAAACCAAGTATTCAAAACACAAATAGCCATTTTCTAGTTATTGGTAAAAATTCAAATGACGAACCTATCACAATTACAGTTGATACAGATGATATAGAAACAGAAGAATCAGAATTTGAAACAGATAATGACAACGAAATAGATAATCTTGATGATTTACCAATTCAAGACGAACAAGAAGAAATTAAAATAGATGTAGAAATCGCAGAAAATAATATAGAAGACGATTCAATAGACCCAGAAATTGCACATTTGATTAAAGAAGAGAAAACCCAAATTTTACAACAAAATGAATTGCCAAATAATGATTTTCAGGGAACAACAGCTTCCAATAGCCCTGTTATAGAAAAAAAGATTGATTTGCCTACAGAGGCAGTTATTGATAATAAAAAATCTGAAGAAAAGGAAAGAATTGAACTTGCTTCAAAACAGATTAATTCAATAGTTGAACAAACAGAGCTAGAAAAAACAAATTTAATAGAAAAACCGACAGTTGTTTCTATTAAAGAAGAAAAATCTATAAAAAAAGAAACAAATATGAAACAAATCGAAATTCAATCAGTCAAAACTCTATCTGTTTTAGAAAAACCAAATTCATATAAATTGAAAAGCATCATAACAGATATAAACAACTCAAAACCAAATACAACTTATTTATCAATCAAAAAAATGTTCTGGGTTCCAGTTCCTCCAACAATTATGGTCAGCAAACTGGATGGGAGTAAATAATGATTACTGAAATACAACTAGAAAATTTTCTGTTTATGGAAAAAGCAGATTTAACTTTCTCAAAAGGTCTAAATGTTATTACAGGCGAAACTGGTGCTGGTAAAAGTGTTTTATTAGAAGCAGTAAAACTTTTGCTTGGGAAGAAATCTAGGTCAGGAATTGTTTTGAAGGGGCAAAAAACAGCAAAGATTCAGGCCGAATTTGATATAACAAATCAGAATTCACTTCAAGAA
>CAJOQX010000301.1 GCA_905236865.1 Candidatus Rifleibacteriota bacterium | reverse complement strand
GAATAAGCTTTTCAGGAAAATGATATGGTCCATAGTTATTTGAGCAATTTGTTACCATAGTATTTAAACCAAAAGTTCGATGCCAAGCACGAACAAGATGGTCAGAACTAGCTTTGCTTGCTGAATATGGTGAACTTGGGTCATAAGGAGTTTCTTCGGTAAACATACTGTCATCTAAATCTAAATCACCGTAAACTTCATCTGTGCTAATATGATGGAATCTGAAATTAGGATGATCCTTTGCATAAAATCTAGAAACATCTAATAAAGTATATGTTCCGAAAATGTTCGTTTGAATGAAAGCTGCTGGACCGTCTATGCTTCTGTCTACGTGTGATTCTGCTGCAAGATGCATAATTCCATCTGGTTGATGCTTTTTGAATATAGCTTCAACTGCTTCTCTATTACAGATGTCAGCTTTTTCAAAAAAACATCTATCTGAATTTTCTACTTCTTTTAGCGAGGCTAGATTGCCTGCATAAGTTAATTTATCTAAGCAGATTACATTATGGTCTGTATTTTTTATAAGATGTCTAATAACGGCAGAACCAATAAAACCAGCTCCACCAGTAACTATAATTTTCATTACTAACTCCGATGTTTATTTTGTTGATATAGAATATATCATTAGGATAAAATTTTCAATGATAGTGTTTAAAAAAACAAAACATTTCTTTTTTTAGGCCTTAATTTTTTGCAGTTTTTAATATTTTTAACATTTCGTCATCAAGAACTGCTTCTAATAACTGATTATCTATTTTTGCTCCAGATTCTATTAAATATTTTGCCATATCATATTTTTTGTTTGTTGCAGCAAAATAAAGTGGGGAATGTCCATATTCTGTCTTTTTATCTAATGGAACTCCAGCAGCAATTACCTGCTTTGCCAAATCTATATTTCCATTTTGAGCGGCACAATGAAGTAAAGTTTTTCCATTTTCAAAAATTTTATGTTCCTTTTTTTTCGGAGGTACTGATTCTATTTTTAAATTAGCACCTTTTTTTATCAGCATATCTATACATTTTCTTTTATCTAATTCTGCGGCATTCAAAATTAAACATAAGATTAAATTGCAATTGTTTTTGTGATAAATTTCTGGTTCTCCAACAGGATAAAAATTTGGATCGCACAATTTTTCTAGCATTAAGCTATAATCTTTTTTTATACAAATTTCAGCTATAAAGAATTTTACAAAAGCTGGTGCAAGAGGAACTGAAAATGGAGTAGGCATTAAATAAGTGTGACTAGCTTGAAAATCTTTAGTTGTTCTTTCTATCAAATCTTGTTCAGGCAAAGCTACATATTCAAAAAGAGAAATGGAGTTGCTTTTTTTAGGAGGGGTTTTCTCCTTCGCTACATCTATACTTTTTGCTAATTGTGGCGTATAATTAGAACTTTTTGCCTTTTTTTCTGGTTTAGTTGTTGGATGTTTGAAATATTCTGTTTTTGTCTTTTTATTATCTTTTTTACTAATTCCTGTTAACATTGTAGTAGATGGACTTGTTTTTTCTGGATAATAAATTAATAATCCTGAAATAATTAACGTAATAACAATAACAAAAAAAATAAACTCATATACTAGACTTTTGCTAGAATTATTATTTCTTTTGTTTTTATAGACAGTATACTTGTTAGGCTTATCGGAATATTCGTTGTAATCCATTTTATTCTCCTATTTATACTGTTTATTCACAGATATATTCAAATAAATCTTTATTTATTGCTTTTTTAACTATCTAATAAACAAGAAAGATTTTCTATATTTTCACCAAGTTGAATTAAAAATGTAGCAACATCATAACTTTTATTTTTTATAGCCAAAAGAAGCATATTTTCGCCATCATCATTAGTGGTAAAAATATTATATCTTTTTTTCCAAAAAAGTTTTAAACATTTCAAGCTTCCTTTTTCAACGGCAGAGATTAATTTCTTTTGATCATATCTATCAAGCATTAATCTTTCTTCTTTTTGGGAATCATATTTGTTTTTTCTAGCTATTTCTTTTGCATATTGATATATTTCATGATGATAATAATAAATTGAAAGAATCTGCTCGTCTTTTAAATAGTATTTTTCTGACTCAAGTTTTTCTAAAAATTTATCATAATCCTTTGTTAGAGCAGTATTTATAAGTGATTCTTTAAAAGCATAGAAAAAACGGAAAAATTCTTTTTCTTTTTCGCTTTTATCAAATTTCTTGGGATTTTTCTGGGGATACTTTTTTGAATAATTATTATATTCTATTTCTTCTTTTGTTTCATCATTTGTTCCAAAGTAATCATTGTAAAATTTATCAAATTCTGCTAATAACTCTTCTTCTGTTGAGTCTTCTTTAAAAAAGGCAGGATATGTTGTTTTAAATTCTTCTCTTTTTTTTTGCTTATATCTTCTAGTTACTTCTATTGTTCCGCATCTAAATCTATCGATTTTAAGACTTTCTGGCTTATAATTTTTTGGATATTTAGCAAATATATTAGTTGTAGGATTAATATCTAATGGTGTTTGTCCTTTATTATTTTTTATTTTTAAATCTATTTTATCTTTCACATTATATAATAAAAGATATGCGTAATAATCAGAATATGCTTTTTTGTCAAAAAGTATTTTTCTAGGATTAATCTCCTTAGCATCAGCAAAAGTAGTTATTCTAGCCAAATAATGCATAGGGGTATCTCCATTTATATCTTGTTGATTAGGGTCAACACCCTTTAAAGCTAAAACATTAGCAATATCATAATATTGTTTTTCGATAGTTACATGAAGTAGATTTTGACCTTTTAAATTAGAAGAACTTCTGAAATTAGTAATTTGATTTATAATGTTTTTTAAATTATCTCTTGAGGCAACATAATTTAGATTTCTTTCTGTTAATGAAGTTTTTTCTAAAAAACAATTTAAAGGTGTATTTCCATCATTATCTACCCAATTTAAATCAGCTCCGTAATTTAAAAATAATCTAAGATAACAGTCATCGTAAAAAATTGGAGTTTTTCCAGAATAATCCGTAGAATTTGGATCAAAACCGTTTTCCAGCATTAACTTTGCCATTTTTTCTCTATCTGAATACTGTTGTATATTTTTGGATTTTTTTAAACTATAAAACAAAGCATTTTGTCCGTTTTGTTGATTTATTAAATTTTTACAATCAAAAGAGTTTATTAAATATCTTAATATGTAGTATTGATTGAAATTTACAGCAATACAAGGTGCTGGTTCTTCTTTATAATACATTTTAGATAAATCTTTACCTTGTTTTACTAATTCATGAAGCTTCCCTAACTTTCCTTCTTTTATATATTTATATGCTTCTTGCCATTCTAAATCTTCTTTTGATAATTTTTCTGTATTTGTTGCCACACTCTCATTCTTTGGCAATTCTGTATTTTCCATTTCATCTTTTTTTATACTATTATCTTGTTCGTTTAAAAACTTCAAACATTTTTCACTCTTACATTCCTTAGCATACTTTAATAAAGAATAATTAATATACGCTCTGTCAGTTTTCTCTCTTAATAGCCATCTTTTACGATTAAAACCATTTTTGATTAACTCTTGCAACAGGATTAAGTAATCTTTTTCTATTGCAATTTTTGCAAAAAAATCATCAAAAACATTATAAAGACAATTATAAAAACTATCTTTTTTATTCCCATTATTTTTAGTAAAGTTAGAATATTCGCTTATTAACTCATTTTCACCCATTGCAAGATATTTATTTTCTTCTTTAAAATATTTTTCTATAATGTTTTTTAAAAAGTCTGATTTTTCTATGGTTTCTTCTATAAAATCATTATTTATATTGAATTCTTTTTGATATTTTTTTTGCTCTTTTTTTAAGTCTTTATTAATTGCATCTAGATTAATTTTGTCTACCTTTATTTCTTCTATTATTTTTCTTTTTGTATTGTTGTCAATATTAGAATCATTTTCCAATTTCTTTTCATTAGATAAAATGTTTTCTGACATTTTGTTTCTTTTATCAAGAAGATTATTTATAGCTATATTATAATCAATGAAATTATTATATAAATCATTTATATAATTAATTCCAACATTAAGCTCTTGCAAATTATTATTTAATTGATTTTTTTCATAATTGTATTCTTTTGTGAGACCTTTTCCATAAAGTAAATCAGCAGCACTTTTTTTACATTCTAAGGTTAATTGTAAATCACTTAATTCTTTTTTTAATACTTTTTGTTTATTGAACACTAAATCTTTTATTTCTTTATTTAATTCTTCTGAGGTTTTTGTTTTAAATATTTTTTTATCTGTTTTTTCAATATTTATATTGCTAGAATAAGCAATATTTAGTGAACTAATAATAAAAAATAATGACCACAGAACAGGTAAAATGTTTTTTGTTCTATAAATATTTAATTTTCTAAGTTCTTCTTTTTTACTATTTTTCATTTTTATTTCCTTTTTGGGGGATAATCTAGATTCAACTATTTGATTTTCCCTAATATTTCAAGCATTTTACTGTCTTTAGTTAGAGTTTTTAATGAATCAGAAATTTTAGCTCCATTTTCTATTAGAAATTGAGCCATTTCATATTGATTATTTTTTACTGCATAATAAAGAGGAGTATTTCCATTATTTGTTATTTGGTTAATTGAAACTCCTGCTGCTAAAACTTTTTTAGCTAATATAATATTTCCGTTTTGTGCAGCAGAATGTAAGAGAGTTTTACCCAAATCCAAATAATTAACAGCATTTTCATCTGTTACATCATAAGAAATGTCATCACCTAAATTCAAAATTGCTTCACCCCATTTTCTCTTAGAGCCATCTTGGGCTGATACGTATTTAATAGAATAAAGAATTTCTCTATCGTTTCTGCAAGTATTTTTATTAATATTATAAGCAAAACCTTCTTTATAATCTAACTGCATCGCTAGGTTTGGTTGCTTCTTTTCTAAATACAAATTAAGACATTTTTCCCTATTTTTTTCAGCTAAATACATAACAGGTGGTAAATAATCAAATTTCCAAAAGTCTATATCGAAACCATCATCTAATATTTTATTGAAAAGGTTAGGATAATCATTATCGAAAGCTATTTTAGTGATAAATAATTTGCATTTATTTGAATAATATATGCCTTCATTTCGTTCTCTATAAATCCTTGATTTTATATTAGAATAAAGCTTTTCATAAAAATCTATAATCTGGTCTTCTTTTAAACCTAATAAATATTCTCTTTGATTAAAAAGGGTATTTTCACTTGTTATTGTGCTGCTTGAAAATATCGGATCAAGGTCTATTTCTTTCATCTTTTTTAGAAGAACTTTCTTAATATCTTTATGTTTTTCGTCAGAATTTAAGTCTTTATATCCTATTTTACTTTTATCGGCTCCAAGTTTTATTAATTCTGATTTACTCTTATCTAAATGATTGTTATTTGCAAACATCAATGGAGTATTGCCATTAATATCTTTTTGTTCTATATCTGCTCCATTTTTTATTAATGTTTTAAATATAGCGGTATTTTCTGAAGCAACAGCATAAAATAATGGATTCTGATTCCTTTTATTTAATATTTTAGAATCTGCACCATTTCTTAACAAAAGTTTAACATATTCAATATCATCGTTTTCTGCGGCATAGTGTAACGGAGTATTTCCATATCTGTCTGTTAAATTTGGATCGAAACCATTTTTTAATAAAAGTTGCATTTTTTCTAGCTTTTTATACATTACAGCGTAATGCAAACAGTTCCTTTTGTTTATTGTATCTATATTATTTTGACAATTTATATTTTTCATTAGGTAACTTATTGTTTTAAGTCCGCCATTTCGTATAGCTATTAATGGAGCTCCTTCACCATTATAAGACATATTGGTTATGTCTGTTCCACAGTCTACTAAGGTTTTAATTGATTCAAAATCTCCATTAACCAAATATTCATTAAATTCTTCCCATTGCTTATTGGTTTGTTCAAAATTTAAATAAGAATATGCCTTTGGATTCACTTTTTGAATAATTAGAAATAAAATATTTCTATCATTGGTTAATTCACAGTATTCTTGTTTTAATTCAGCTCCTTTGTCTACTAGAAGTTTGAAAACAAAATAATGATTATTTTTAATAGCATAATAAACAGCAGTTTTTCCGTCAGTTGTTTTATCTTCTATTGGAATACCTGCTTCTATAACTAATTTAGCAATATCAGCATTTCCATATTTTGCAATTTCATGAAGTAAGTTATGTTTATATCTTCCTTCTAATGCTTTTAAATTGACCTTATGTTTTAATAAAACTTCAAACATTTCTGTCTTGTTGTTGAAAATAGGGGTTCTAACAGTTGAAAAAGCTATTTCGCTGAGGTTAATAGTATCGGTAGCACTTGAATATTTTGGAGCAAAACCTTTTGAGAGAACTTCATCTAAAAGTTTGTGGTAGCCAAAAGATTCACTTTTATTTATTATGATTTGTCTTACCTGATCTGCTGTTTTTAAGTTCTTTTTATCATAGTAATTATAATCATTTACCAAGCTATCCCTTACTTCTTCTATTAATTGCTCTTCATTTAAATAAAAGTATTTATCTATAAATTTATTTTTTGAGGGAACATCTGTTTTTGATTGATCAGTAGTTTTAAATACTTTAGATTTATCACCTTTTACAACTATTACTTTTGACTCTGTTATTGATTTTTTATTAAAGAAATCTTCTTCTTTTTCTTTTAATTCCTTTTTTATTTTTTCTGGTATTTTGGGATAATCTTTAAGATTTTTAATTGTTTGTTTGTGAACAAGTTTTTTATCGTTCTCACTTTGTTCTGTTTGGTCTTCTTCTAAGGTTATTTTCTTTACTTCTTTTTCTTTTTGTGAACTATTTAGGTATTTATATAAAAAATAACCACCAGTTGAGAAAATACACAAAACAAATATTATAAAAGTCAGACCAGCAATACAACCAAAAATGCCATCGTTATTTCTATTTTGTATTATTGCTTCAGTTCTGTATACTTTAGGTTGGTTGTCATCATAAGAATTATATCCGTTATCATCGTTAAACATATTAAACCGCCCTAATCAATTTATAAGTCTATCTACTATAATTATACCAATAATTTAGCAATAACAAAATGCTGAATTAACCACTGCAAAGCACCAACAATACAACCTAAAACCCCACCTAGATACTCAATCATCTTCATTTCTCGATCAGCAATATCGTTAACCATTTTTTCCAATTTATCCAAATCCATATCATTAACTTTTTTTTCTACTATGTCGTGAACATCAATATGCTCTTCTATTTCTTTTCCTGCTTTTGTTAGCACTGTTGGAACAGCTTGCTTCCCTTTTTCTTTAAGAAGTTCAACCACAGTTTCTGTTGTTGTGCAAACTAAAGTGTTAAAAGAAAAAGTCTTTATATCCCCTAATTCATAGGTTTTGTTGATTATAGGAAATGTTATTTTAAAATGATGAATATAATCAGATATGGCATTTTTTATGTCTTCTTTATGATCATCAACTAATTTGTCTATAAAAGGATTGACATCTTCAGGCTTTACTTTATTGATTAGCTCAGGAATGTTTATCAACTGTTTATCCACCATTTTCCCCAAATTGTTGGCTAATTCTGGCTTCCTTTTTGGTATAAGTCCCTGATATTCAAAGCCCAATATTTTATAACTTTTATAAGGATGAAACAATGCTTTTATAGCTATAAGATTAGTTATCCAACCGATAAAACCGCCTATGAACATAGAGGTTAGTAAGCCTATTATATTTTCCCACATTTTATTGTTCCAACTTTTTTTACAAAATAATTAACTCTATTAAAAAAATTTAACATATTATGGTTAAAAATAAAACATTTATCACCGATTTTCTTTTCAGACTGTTACAGGAGTTTGAATATGCGTATGTTTGCAATTATTCTGACTATTGTGGTAACGCTTATTGGCTTTTGTTATAGCTACGGCTATACCTACAAAAAAGTTTCAGGATATCTCTACTCTTCCCCTGATTTACAGTTGTCTGTTTCTGCTGCTCAACAGCGACAAAACAAATAGATATTTGTTTGGGGAAAGACCTGCATTAGCTATAGCTTTTGCAGGTCTTTTCCTTTTTAGATTAAAGTAAAGTTGCCCAAAGTTTTTAAAAATGCTAGAATACTTTTGAAGGAAATAGCTTATTGTGAGTATAGAGTCAAAATTTAGAACCTACGGTTTGCAAGTAGTTGTCTTTTTGTCTTTTCTTGCTTTGTTTTCCTTGATTATTTCTGGTATTGTTTTTTATGGCTACCAAAGCAATCTTGATATTATGCTTCAGTCGTCAGATGAGCTTCTTTACCAGATTTCAGAAACTATAACACGTCAAATCGACAGTCATCTTGAACCAGCAAATAAAAATGGATTTGTAGTCAAAAGGCTTATAGAGAATAACGTAATATCCTCAACAACTTTAAGTTTCAATGAGTCTTTTTTTATTGAGGCTTTAGAAGCAAATCCACAGTTTCAAAGTATTTATTTCGGTGATGAAAATGGCGATTATTTTATGACTTATCGTGATGAAAAAGAATATTTTGTTACTAAAATTATTTCACGAACTTCTTTATCTTCAGGCACAAGATTAATAATTAGAGATGCAGAAAATAACATAATTAGCGATACTACTTCAGCAGATATAAATTATGACCCTCGCAATAGACCTTGGTATCTGTCAACCAAAAATACCAATAAAGCTGTCTGGACCAAGGAATACTTCCTTTTTACTGCTAAGGAACCTGGAGTAACTTGTGCCCAGCCAATTTTTGATAAAAACCAAAATTATATAGGGGCTGTAGGAATAGATTTTAAATTAAACGAGATAAATTCTTTCCTAAAAAGTATAAAAATAGGCGAAACAGGAACAGCTTTCATTTGTGATTCGCAAGGTGATATTATTGCCCATCCTGCAAAAGTTATTAATAAAAAGCTTAAATCTAGAAATATAGGAATAATTACTCAACCACATTCACCTATTGATGATGCTCTTAAAACAAGTCCTGAACGTTATGCCATTGATGATTTCGTAAAGAACAATAAATATAAGTTCAACTTCGTTTATAACAGCCAGCAATATATTGCTTCGTTCAAATCCCTATCCGATAAATTTGACGAACGTTGGAATCTAGGTATTATTGTTCCTGAAGATGATTTTATAGGACCTATTGCCCGAATACATGAAACTACTTTGTTGTTTTCTTTTTGGCTTCTTATTATTGCTGGTTTTTTGACAGCAACTTTGGCTAAAGGTATTACGGAGCCAATTCATCGTGCTATTCAAGAAGCCGATAGAATTCAGAATCTTGATTTTAATGGTGAAATAGACCTTAAATCTCCTATTGCGGAAATTCAGGATATGAGCAATACAATGAATTCAATGAAGAAAGCTTTAAATGCTTTTGTTAAATATGTTCCTTCTGAAATAGTTAAGAAACTTGTTGTTGATAAAAATGATGCTAAGTTAGAAGCTAAAAGTCAGAAAATAACAATTATGTTTACTGATATAAGTAGTTTTTCTTCTATTTCTGAAGAGGAAGATCCAAACGAACTTGTTGCTCAACTATCAGAATACTTTGACTCTATTGCAACAATAATACATAAACATAATGGCACTATAGATAAATATATAGGCGATTCTGTAATGGCTTTTTGGGGTGCTCCACAAGCTAATGAACAACAGGCAAGAGAAGCTTGTTTAGCAGCTCTTGAGATAGAAAAAGCTGTTGAAAAACTAAATGCCAAGTGGTTGTCACAAGGTAAAAAAGCTTTTATTACTAGAATAGGTATAAATACTGGATTGTCTTTGGTTGGCAATTTTGGGTCAACTGAAAGATTTAACTATACGGCTATTGGGGATTCTGTTAATCTAGCCAACAGATTAGAGGGATTGAACAAAGTTTACGATTCTAAAATTATTGTAAGTGAAAGCACCGAGAAAGAAGCTGGTGAAGATTTAATATTTAGAGTTCTTGATATTGTTGCTGTAAAGGGTAGACAACAGAGTGTTACTGTTTATCAGCTTTTAGGAACTGTTGAAACACCTAGATCTAGAGCTCTTGTAAAACTTTCGGCTATATCAGAACGTGCTTTGGTTCACTATCTTTCTTATGAATGGGAAGAAGCAGAAGCAAAATATAAAATGATCTTAGAACATTATCCTAAAGACACAACTGCTATGATGTTTATTGATAGGTGTAAAAAATTAAGAGAAAACCCACCTAACAATAGCGATAATAAATGGGATGGAGTTTATCGCTTAACTCAAAAGTAAAGATATTAAATAATAGTTTCAAAAATGTCTTTATGCTTTAGGAAGCTCGTCTTTACGTTTGTTGTTATCTTCGTTTAATTTCTGATTTAGCTTTCTTAATTGTTCCCACATATTAACGAAGCCCGCTAATATACCAAACAATGAACCTCCTATAATACCATTGGGAGAAGTGTGAAAATATTCGTCTATTTCATAACCTATAAATGTACATAATGCAATAGATACCCCTATTGTAAGCCCAATATTCAGTGTCTTACCTGTTATTCCACCATATATATCTTTATAACTTTTTTTGTTTTTATTCATTAATTAATCGCCTTCTGATAGTTTGATTTATTATAACATATTATCTTTTGCTTTTTATATTAAAAAACATTAAAAAAAAGAGCCGAGTTCTATTACTCGGCCCGAAAAAAATAAGGAGGCAAACAAATCCATCAACCTTTTCGACAAGATTTGATTTTTCCTTAACAAATATTTACTTAATTTTGTTATTTTTCTTTAAATACTTCTATAATTATTTTATAATGTACAGATAATCAAAACATAGAGGTTTGAAATGAAGATAACAGACAGAAAAGTTTTAACAGCTTTCTTTGTTGTTGTTGTTTCTCTGTTTATGACTACAGGCTGTACAGAACAGAAGCCTAAAAAGTCACAGGTGGACGACATAATCAAAGAAGCTCAAACAATGTCGCTGGAAGAACTGGCGAAAAAAGCTATCGCCGAGTCTAAAGGCAAGGCATTCTTCGGCTTAGGCAACTCTAGCCGCGGTAAAGATGCTATTCCTAAGTTTATAAAGTATTTGCAGACTTTTGACAAAGACTACAACTTAACTTTCGAATGGCAACAGCCGAAAAACAACAAAATTTACGACCAGTTAATAGCCGATGCCGCCAAAGAAAAAGGCACATTCGCAATGACTCTTATTCAAGACGGTACACAATTTAAACCTAAAATGCTTGATACTGGTTTTCTTAAAAGATTCGTGCCAAAAGAATGGGCAAAAGCAAACGGCTATGATTTGGAAACATACAAAGGCTATGTTCCTCTTTTAATGATTTCAAAGGTTTTTGAATATAACTGTCGTGGCGATATGGCTTACAAAAACTGCTGGGATTTCGTTTACAAAGATATTAGACCTTTGTTTATGTATGCGGCAACAGAAACAGTTGGAATGAACTTCCTCTATATGCTTACTTCACCTAAATACGCTGCTATATTAAAACAAGCTTACGATGTCCTTCCTCAAGAAAAGAAAGATTACTTCGATAAAACAATTGAAGAAGTTGCAAAAGATGCAGATTATTTCAATCTTGACCAGAATGGCAAATATGCTCTTGCTTGGATAAAGCTTTGGATGAAGCAATATAACGGTCAGACAGACGACGGTCCTATTTGTAATATTCTTATTTCTTCTTCTGCAAAAGACAAATGTGGACTTTTGGTTTATTCAAAACTTCGCTCTGTTCAAGAATCTGCTAATGTTTCTTTGAACAATATTAAAGTTGCAGCTTATGAAGATGATTATATCGGAATTGGCGGTTACGGTTACTGTCATTACCTTTTTGTTACAGACAATAGCCCACTTCCATGGACAGCCTGTGCTTTGATAAGCTTCTTGACAACTCAGCAGGTAGGTTTTGAAGCTTGGGGCAAAGATATGGGCTGTTATTCTTCTAATCCTATAATAGACGCTAAGAACGAAGAAATACACAACCACAAAAAAGGTGGTTATGTTGAAGGTCAAAATAAATACGAAGTCAAAAATGACAGAGGCAAACTTTGGTGGGAAAGCTCTCAAAAAGGCAGTGGTTGTCTTGTAATGGAAGACCCCGAATATTGCACCAAAGTTGCTTTTACTATCGGTCGCTGGATAGACCTGATGGCTGATTAAGGAGTTTTTTATGCAGAACACTAATGGAAATAAATTTATAAACAGCATTAAAACTTATTTGTCAAAGCCACAAAACATTATCCTGCTTGTATTTGGTATTTTGCTTACCTTTACAACAGTTGCTCCAATTGTAGCTATTGTTGAAGATACTATAAAGGTTCATCCAGGCACACTAGATGCTTATTTAAGTGGCAAAGTTGCTGGTTATTCCATCGTAAACTATATAGACATTTTCACAAGCAAATACTCTTGGATAAACTTATGGCATCCACTGTTGAACACATTCATCCTTGCAGTCTTCACCTGTTTGTTTGCAATTGTTTATGGTGGCGGTTTTGCGTTCTTGGTAACAAGAACCAATATGAAGTTTAAGCAGTATCTAAGCTCTATCTTCATAT
>CAJOQX010000300.1 GCA_905236865.1 Candidatus Rifleibacteriota bacterium | reverse complement strand
GCATACCGCCATCCTTGGCGGTTATACAAATGGGGGCGAGGACATTACTCCATACATTATTTTTTATTAAATTTTCTAGTTTTAGCACAGCCTCTCGCAATGACGATTAATTATAAGGTGAGAAATGAGAATCTGTGGCTCCGCGTAAAGTGAGACGAAACTAAAGCCTCTGTGTAGTTTGTAATAGGTAATTATTAAGCCCTAATTATTATTAGCAGCAAAAATTGTAAGCATAAGTTCAGAATCGTCTAGCAATTTATATTCTGGCTTTTTGCCTGAAAGTTTAAGACTTTCACTTAAAATTATTGGGACTCCTTCTCCACGTTTATCCATAATATGAGTTCGTTCTACTGTTAAACCAACAGTATTTTTGACAGTACACTTTGCCAATAAACTTGTAACCAGTTCATTCCTTGCAGATTGTCTTAAAGGAAGGCTATCTATTGTCATTGTGTTAGGTATACTGCCAGGAGAAAAAATTTCTAATCTATCATCAAACATATGAAGTCTAATCTTAGAGCCATATATGGAATAATCTCTATGAGCTACGGCATTAACTATAGCCTCAAATACTGCGTTTATAGAGTATTGTGGTATATCTTGACGTTCAGGAATTTTTCTAGCAGCTATCTTCATATTCTTTTTAACAAAAAATAGAGCTTTTTCTATTTGTTCGTCTAATGAACCTGTAATATCTAAGGCATCAAGCTGGTAATTAGCATTTCGTTCTAGACCACGATAAGAAACAGCTTGTATATAAGCGTTATTAATAAATTTATGAGGTTCTTCTGTAGCCATAAGAATACCGCTTACAGTTGGAACAATATTGTTTTCTTCATCTTTGGTCACCAGTTTTAATTTTAATAAAAATTCTTCGTCAGAAAATTTTGTTAATGGACTTTTGAATTTTTCCCAAAGTTTTGGAGATAAATCAGATAATGAAGAACCTGGGACTGATTGTTCATCAAACCTAATAAGTCTTGTCTGACTTCTTTGCTGAATAAGTCTTGCCAAAAATTCTGTAGTCATTTTTCTTTTGGAACTACCTATTCTATAAAAATACCCATCAGGACTTTGGTGAACAAACAAACTTTTTGGGATGTCAACGATAATAATATTTCGAGAAACCTCATCAAAAACAGTTTTCTTTCTTATGATACAATTCAAAGGAGGGTCAATCTGGTCATTGCAAATAGTTCTCAACCAAGTTTCAACAATATCCAAGTTTTCTTGTGCTATACCTGTTATAACTCTCGATTTATCATCTACTCCAAAAATGAATGTGCCAGAATTTGTGTTCGCCATAGCAGCAAACTCATCAGCAATACTTCTACTGTCAGGATCAATAACTTTATTTCCTTTGATTCTTAAATCTTTTAATTCTAAAAGAGAATCTTCACCATTTTTTATTGTCTGCAACAATTCTTCATTATTTGTTATCACTTTTGAAGTCCTACTAAGTTTACCCTTCAGATGAATTTGTTAGTTTTATTAAAGTAACATAAAAGAGAAAATATGTCTAATAGAGATATTTATTAATCGGGAATATTCCGAAAACTAGGGAATCTACAATTTTTTTTGCACGTAATTTCACGCGAAAACCTTTTCGATTGATTTTTCGATTGAAATTAATTATAATTTAATAAAAAAGAGGTGAAATTATGAGAGAAAACCAAAAATTAGAATTTAAATCTGATATAACAAATACTTTTCTAAAGACAGTTAGTGCCTTTGCTAATTATGGTGGGGGCGAAATTATATTTGGAATTAATGACGATGGAAAAGTTATAGGAATAAAAAATCTTGATCAAACTTGTTTAGATATCGAAAACAAAATCAACGACAGCATATCGCCAAAACCAAATTACAACTTCAATATCAATAGAAAAAAGAACACGATTAGTCTTTCCATAGAGGAAGGTTCGTTAAAACCATATTTATATAAAGCAAAAGCCTATAAACGCAATGGAACTTCAACAATTGAAGTTGATAGAATAGAATTAAACAGACTTATATTAGAGGGAGAAAACCTGACATTTGATGAAGTTGAAGCAAAAAGCCAAAATTTGACTTTTAACAAATTACAGCAAAATTTGAAGGAAAAAATAGGCATTACTTCATTATCAAATGATATATTAAAAACATTAGGCTTTTTTACTAAGAGTGGAAAATACAATAATGGAGCTGAGTTGTTGTCTGATAAGAATTCTTTTTACGGAATTGATATTGCTAGGTTTGGAGAATCAATAGATTATATATTAGATAGAGAAACCATATTTAATGTTTCCGTATTAGAACAATACGATAAAGCAGTAGAGTTTTACAAAAAATATTACCAATATGAAGTTATAAAAACTATCGAAAGAAAAAAAGTTGAAATAATTCCAGAAAAAGCATTTCGTGAAGCTATAGCAAACGCAATAGTTCATAGAACCTGGGATGTTAACGCACATATAAAAGTCTCTATGTTTTCGGACAGAATCGAAATAACTTCTATTGGAGGATTGCCGTCAGAAATTACTCCTAAAGATTACTTAAGCGGTCATGTTTCTATTTTAAGGAATCCAATACTTGGTGATGTATTCTTTAGATTACGTTATATAGAAAGATTTGGAACAGGGGTAAAACGAATAAACGAAGCCTATCAATCTAGTTCAAAGAAACCCATATTTGAAATTTTCGATAATCTTATTAAAATAATCTTGCCTGTAACTACTATTTCTTCTATGACCGAAGACGAAATATCGTTATATCGTTTAATGTCTAATGGGAAACAAATAACATCTTCAGAAGCCGCCAAAGGATTAGCTTGTGGAAAATCAAAAGCAACCGCTTTGTTAAATAAGCTTGCCAAAGAAGGTTATGTAAAAATCAGTGGTTCTGGAAGAAGCACAAAATATGGGCAAATGAATTGAGAATTGAGAGTTGAAAACTGAAAGTTTTTATTGTAGTTAGTTTTTAGAAGCTTACGCTTCTTCTGTTTTTATTGTTTAATCGAATATAGCCAAGCAGAGCTTGGCGTGGTGAGTGGTTGGTGGTATGTGATGAGTGATACAACTTGTGGGACGCCAAGCCTGTGGAGATTCGTTATGGTAGTTAAATCGCTTTAATTGGAACGATTTTATTCTTTTCATCTAATGGAACAGTCATTGAAGACATACAAAGAACAGCACCTTCGCCTATTTCTTCATTAAGTGAAGATAGCACAGAGAAATTTTTTAAAGCATTTTTACCAGGGTCAGCATTTTTCTTAATTTCTATCGGGTAAAGCTTTCCATTTTCTCTAATAAGTAAATCTATTTCTTTTCCGTTATTATCTCTGTAATAAAACAATCTGCTCCTTATATCTATTCCGTTATTGGAATAACTTTTGATAATTTCTGAAACAACATAGTTTTCAAACATAGCTCCTGACATAGCAGACAATTCTAAAGCTCTTGCATTGTTCCACATACTCAAATAACAGGCTAATCCTGTATCCATAAAATATAATTTAGGACGCTTTATGATTCTTTTTATCGTATTTCCAGAATAAGGGCTTAACAAAATAACAATGCCAGATGATACCATTATAGACAACCAGCTTTCCGCTGTTTTTCTATCAATTTCAACATCTTTAGCAATATCTGTCATATTTACTTCTTGGCTTGTTCTTGCTGCCACGCAAGATATAAATTTAACAAATTTGTTCTCATCTTTAATTCTAATCAAATCTCTTATGTCTCGCTCGATATAAGTTTGAACATAAGAGCCGTAGAAATCATCAGTTAAAATCTCAGGGTCACTGATGATTCGTGGCATCCCACCTTTAAGTATTCTATCAAAAATATTTATAATAGAATCATTAGAAACAATATTCTGTATTTTTGAAGGGTTGAACGGATTGTTCTTCACACCATCTATTTCTGCTCTAGACAAAGAATACATTGATAATATTCCAACACGTCCTGCCAGCGATTCGCTAACTTTGTTCATCATGTGAAACATTTGAGATCCAGTTAGATAATAACTACCATTTCTATTATTTTCATCAGCTTTAATCTTTATAAAAGGAAGAAGCTCAGGTGCGTATTGAATTTCATCGATTATTATAGGTGCAGAATATTGTTGTAAAAATAATTCTGGGTCATTTATAGCAAGTTGTCGAACTCTAGGATGGTCAAGAGTTACATACTGTATATCATTTTGGTCTTCAGATATTTTTTTTAGTAATGTTGTCTTCCCAACTTGTCTTGCTCCACAAAGCATCACAACAGGAAAGTGTTTTGCCAAATATTTTACTCTCTCTTCTAGAATTCTTTTAATATACATATCACACCAATTTTATACATTTTAGGAATACAATTCCTTTTTTGTATAATAATATGATGTGATTTAATAGTCAATTGTTTCTTTTACATATAGAATAAAGTAGGCCAAACGCAAATTTTCTCGCACGTAATTTCACGCAAAACGTTTTCGATTGATTTTTCGATTGAAATTTCAATAATGAAACTTATAAATTCTAGTAATTTAATTTCTTTTTTGTATGATTTTTTTTGAATTAGATGTTGCAAAATCACTTAGTTGATAGCTTCTTATTCTGCTTTGAACTAAATTAGGAATGAGGAAACCATTTAATACAAGTTTAGAACACCTGTTTATTATTGTTTTATTTGTTACATTTAAAATTTTGCTAATTTCAACAGGAGTAAAAGAATTAATTTTATTTTTTATTAAAAAAGCTAAAAATTCCTTTTCCTTAATATTCAAAAAAGAAAGACTAGCTTCAACTTCATCCATTTCGGCACTTTTTGCCAATTCAGATACTTTCTTAGAATAGATTTCGACCATACGTAAAAAATAGTCAATCCATATTTCAGGATGAGGTGGATTATCTCTTCCGGAATAATAGAGAGCTGGTAAGCCCATTTGCAAAGACTTGTAATATTCATCAGAATCGTAAGCGAAGTATTCCTCTAAAGAACCTAAACCGCTAAAACCGTATCCGTTCAAGTCTAAAATATAGCCAGACATTAAACGTGCAGTCCGACCGTTTCCATCTTCAAATGGATGAATAGTAACAAGCTGATAATGAACAACAGCTGCTACAATCAAGGGATGATCATCAGTCGTATTCACATAATTTTCCAATTCATCAAGCAAAGCTGGTATATCAATATATTCTGGTGGAATGTAATCAGGTTTACCACTTTCTGAATCATATACTGCAAATAAAAAACCTGGTGGCATAGCACCACGCAAACCTATTTTTTCTTTTGAAGCCCCTTTTTCGACCATAGCCTGAACTTCAAGAAGTAGTTTTTTAGAAAAGGGTTCTTTTGTTTTCAGCTTTTTTTCTAAAAAATTAAGAGCTAGAAAATAATTCCTGATTTCCTGTTCAGGCTTTAGAAAATGCTTATGAGGGTCAGCGTCTATAGCACTGTTTGCTTGAGCTTCAGAAAGAGGATTCCCTTCTATTTTATTAGAAGCATAGGAACTTTTCTTTTTCGAATTCTTTCTAAGCTTGTTCTTGATTGTTGTTGGCAATTTCAATTGATTAATAGTAAATTTATTTTCATCAATGACAGAAATTCTTTTGAGAATATTGTTGGTAAGTGGAACCTTAATCATAAAGCATTACCTCTTAATTAAGTATCTAATATTTCATGAAAAATTTCCACTAAAATTTCCACTAAAATTTCACTATTTTTTCACTATTTTTTCACTATTTTTTCACTATTATAATTTGAATTAAAGACATAAGACTATAAATGTAGATATAAGATAAAAGAAAAGTAATTATTGTAGTTAGTTTTTAGAAGCTTACGCTTCTTCTGTTTTTATTGTTTAATCTAAAGCTGGATTGCCACGCATCTTTCAGAGGCTCGCAATTGTAGAAGTTAAATAAATCTTTATCTCTGTAAACAATATAAATTAAGAGGCTCTTTAGAGCCTCTTAACAACATAAATCTATAAAAAATTAGAATTATCCTTTTGCTTCTGCAGAAACCTTTTTCAAAAGTTCAGGAATATCAAGTTTTTGTGGACATTTTGTTTTGCATAGACCGCAAGCAACACAGACTTCAGCGTTTGAACCAGACATCTGAGCATAGTTACGTTTGAATCCGTGTTTGTTTTTGGTGATTTGAGCTTGATTGTATAATCCAAACATAGTTGGAATATCTACACCAAATGGGCATGGCATACAATATTTACAAGCAGTGCAAGGTATAGCCAAGCTTTTTCTATAAGCGGCAAGAGCAAGATTTAAGGTTTCTTTTTCTTTATCATTTAACGGAACAAAGGGAGTAAAAGTTTTAATATTATCTTCAAGATGTTCTGGTAAAGTCATTCCAGAAAGAATAATGAGAACATTAGAGAAAGAACCAACATATCTTAAAGCCCATGAAGAAACACTTACATTTGGGTTAGCGTTTTTAAGAATTTCACTAGCTGTTGGGTTGAGAGTAGATAAAGCACCACCACGAAGAGGTTCCATAATAATAGCAGGAATTCCAGCTTTTTCTAAGATTTCATATTGCTCTTTAGATTTATAAAGCTCCCAATCAAGGTAGTTCATTTGAATCTGGGCGAATTCCCATTCTTTATCATTGACAATTTTTTGAAGCACATCTGGTGTATCATGGAAAGAAAAACCAAGTTTTCGTATTTTCCCTTCTTTCTGCATTTTCTTCAAAAATTCATAAGTTCCGATTGATTTATGCATTTCCCAGAGGGAAGCATTTAAAGCATGAATCAAATAGAAATCAAAATAAGGAGTTTTACAAACTTCAAGCTGTTCTTTAAAAATCTTTTCAACGTTTTCTATGGTAGTAGCTGAATTTGGTGGCATTTTATTTGCAAGATAGAAGCTATCACGAGGATATTTAGAAAGAACATCTCCAACAAAAACTTGACTTTTTCCACCATGATACATATAAGCTGTGTCAAAATAGTTAAGTCCTGCTTCCATAGCACGAGCTACCATTTTTTCAGCAGTTGCATAATCAATACCATTTTCATTTGTTGGAAGTCGCATCATTCCAAAACCTAATAATGGAAGAGTGATTCCAGTATTTTTATAATTACGTCTAGTAATTTGTTGTCCTTTAATAATATCTGATGATTTGTTGCCATCAGGAGTTTCTTTAGCATAAAGTTTAGCAAAAGGACTTAGTGCGGCTACCGTAAGAGCAGTCTTCAAAAATTCTCTTCTATTCATTTAATACATCCTTTTTGTAATATTGAAACCTCTTTTGGAGATTTTGAGAACATAGTCATATTTACTATTGCTATAAATCAAATATAACATAATAATTCTTTATTTTGAAAAAAATAATGTAAAGGTTCTTTTTCTAATAAATAACCAAGCTTTATAGTTATAAATTATTTTCCTTTAGTCGATAGGCAAAACTGGAGGGTTGAATATGATAAAAAAATTATTGTCTATAACAGCTGCTATATTGTTATTAGTTGCTTTATTGCCCGATACTTATGGTGGAGATCCTGGTTCTGTTTATATAGGGGTAAATGATTCTGAAAGATATTATCATAGATTAAAAAATTTACGTAAAAATGACCCCAAAAATGCAGAAATCAGTTACAAAATAGCAAATTATTATTATGGAAAAGAAATGTATGATAAAGCCATTGAAGAATATAAAAGAACTTTAAAACTTGATGAAAACCATCAAAATGCCAAATGGTTTTTAAGTAAAAGTTATATTTCAAAAGGGTATTATGAAAAAGCTTTTTGGCTTGTTAGAGAATTAATTCAAAAGAACAAAAAGTCACCAGAACTTTATGATCAAGCTGGTGAACTCCTGGTAAAAATGGGTGAATATGCTGCTTCTAGAGAGTATTTTAACAAAGTTGACGAACTAAAATTTGGTGAAGTTGACGGATCAAAACCAATAGAAGCACTTTCTAGACCCAATCGTGATGAATGGAAAAAGTATTTTTGACATTTAAGATAAAATAGAAAAGCTACAATTTAATTGTGGTACCGAGAACCATAAACTCTCGTGATGCGTGAGAAAAAGGCTGAAAACTTTTTTCTATAGGGAAATAAGATGAGTAAGAAAATCGATTGTTAAGTCAATCGGTTTTCTTTTTTATATTCATTTCTTACAGCTTTTACCCAGTTTTCTCCAAATATCTCAGATAAATAATCAGAAAAAGAAAGCAATAATGGTTGTGGATTATCTAATGATTTGCAAAAGTCTGGAATATAGCAATTAATCATCCATCCGACAGGCGTATTTCTTATTATTAAAGGGAAAAGAGAACACCAAAGTGGTTTTAAATCAAGAACATTTTGTTTCGTTTTCAAACAATAACTATGCAAAGAACAGAGAACGATACCATTTTCATCAATAAAAGAAAGAGGACAAGGGGTATTGTGAGCTCCTTCAACAATATGCAAATCGCCTCTATTATCTTTTATTGTTATACCCTTTTTTAATAGCTCTATGTTTTCTTCTGATAGAAAAGATGAAATATTATTAAGATTGTTTTTTATTTTCTTTTCTTCATCATCAGTTATTGGAGAACCAATATCACCATATTGACAACATTTTCCTTTGCAACGATTTAAATCGCAAGCGAAATCAGTGTTCCAAACCTCATCGGAAATGATTACATTACCTATAAGTTTCATATTTTTTCCCTTAAAAAAAATTTATAAAAAGAAATATTAAACCATTATTCAAATAAAGTCGATAAATAAAAACGATGAATAATCTTGATATTGATACAATTTTAATCTCTGTAGTAGTAATACTAGTTATCGTAGTAATAATAAGAATAACTGTGCAACGATACCGTATGTCGCACATAAAACTACCTGCAGAACAAATCAAAACAGGTGAAAAACCTGCTGTGGTTTCTGATATTCAAAAACCAGCAGAAAAAGAAACGGTAGCTTCAAACAGCATAATTCAAGAAAAAGAAACTGTAAATAAGAATAGGGATGATAAAAACACAGTAATAAAAGAAGCTCCGAAAGAAGAAGAAAAAGTTGAAAAAACAGTTCTTCAAAGCGAAAAAAAAGTTGAAAAAAAGGAAAAAGGGGAATCAGAAAACGAGCTTGATTATCAAGAATTAATAAATGACCCTATAAAAATATTCACAAATAAATCACTTCCTGTTAAGCATAGAATCGCAGCTATCAGAGAAGCAGGTTATCAGAAACTAGAAAAAGCTGTTCCAGAATTAATTAAAGCATTATATGATAAAGACGTTTCTATATCTCTGGTTGCGGCAGAAAGCTTAGGAACAATAGGTGATACAAGAGCCATAGACCCATTGCTTGAAGTTTCAAAACAAAATGATGAAGAACTTTATAAAGCCGCAGAAGAATATATGGGTGGAGCTTTAGTATTAAACGGAGAACAGCCTTCTAATAATTATCAAACAAAACAAAATGACGAACCAGCTCCTGTAAACTACAAAGAAATGGTAGTTATAAAAGTGGAACAACTGCCTATTAACTATAGACAAGTTGATGGTAGTCCAATTCCTAGAAAAGATTTGGTAATAAGAGGGTTAAGCGACAACAATGAACAGATGCGACAAATTGCAGCAAAAGCGGCTATCGGTATTGAGGAAAGTGCAGAAATTGCTGATCCATTAATAAAAGCTTTAACAAATACTTCTGAGTCTGAATCAATCAGAGCTATGGCTGCCGAAGCACTTGGCGGAATGGGTTCTGACAAAACCATCAATGCTTTAATTAAAGCTTTGAAAGATGATGACGTTGCAATAAGATATGCTGCTGCAAAAGCCTTAAGTGGTAGATCAGAATACAAGGTCGTTCAAGCTCTTGTTGGAGCAACTTTAGATTCTAATAAGTTTGTAAGAGCTTCTGCTGCTTATGCACTTGGAACAACTGGTGTTACAAGTGCTTTAAAGGCATTAATAAAATGTGCAGAAGATGAAAATGAAGTTGTAAGATTTTCTGCTGTGAAAGCTATTTCATCATTTAAATTTGATGATGTATATAGTCATTTGGTTGATGAACAAGGTGGTTTAGAAAGAAAAAGTCAAATACTAGCAAAAATCGAAATTTTATCTCAATTTAAAGATTCACGTGTTATTGATGTTTTGAAAAGATACTTATCTGATATAGATTCAGAAATTACATATAAAGCATCAATGGCTTTAATGGCACAGGAAAATCCAGCAGTAATAGACGACATTATAGATGCTTCCAAACAATTAGATCAAGAATTATATAGATTAGCAAAAGATAATCTTGATCCAGAAGCATTTTTTGAAATCACAAAGTTTAATTCTGATTTTATAACAAATGAAAAATCTTCAAGCGAAAATACTTCAAAAAATAACCGCAGAAGCCAGGAAAATATATTTGCTAATAATTCTTCTGCAAACACTACATCAAAAAAGAATAAAAAATCAAAAAAGAGTAAAAAAGAAGATACTGATTCTAAATTAGATTCAATAAATAATGAAAAAACATCTAATTCATTTAAAGACACTTTATCTGCTTATAGTCTGAACAGTGGATACAACGATAAGAATACAAACATATCTACAAGTAAAGACGATTTCTTCTCTGAAGAAGATGATATTCCATTAGCTAAAATGATAGATTTACCATTAGAATATGATATAATTCGCAAAGATTTGATGAAAGAAGATGCTAGCATAAGAGTTAGAGCAGCAAACAACCTAGGTGATTATAAATCAAAGAATGCTTTGAAACTTTTAAGAAGAGCAGTAAAAGACGATAATGAATTAGTTCGTGTTGCTGCTGTAAATTCACTTGGTAGAATTGCTAATATGGGAGCTTTACATATACTTCTAACTTGTGAAAAAGATATGTCAACAGAAGTTCGTTATGCTCTAGTTAAAGCGTTAGAAGAAATAGACGTTTATGAAGCAGCAGAACCTTTAAAAAGAATGGCCGCAAATGATATTTCTATAGATGTTAAACGCAACGCCAGAATAGCCTTGAAAAAATTTAACTTCATTTGATATAATGACAAAAACTAAATAAAAAGGCTATTCAATATGAATAACGAAGAATTTTTACAGCTTGTTGAGAAAGTTTATGCTTTTCATACTAGAAGAGCTCCTGGAATCCCAATTGCGATTGAAATGGTAAATCGTGCTTTAGAAAAATTAGGTGAAGTAAAAAAACTTTGTGCTATTGCAGAAACTAGAGTATGTTTAAGTGATGCTATCCAATACGTAGCTGGTTGCACTATAGGCAATGGCGATTTAACAGTTTTAGAACCTCTTGGTCGTTTTGCTATGACGCTTTACGATAGAAAAACAGGAAAAGGTGTTCGTATATTTGTTGATCAAAACAAAATAGATAAAGAAAAGTATTCTGAGTTATACAAGTTTTTTAGAAGAGAACGTTCTAAAGAAGTTAAAAATTTTGGTCCAGAAAGAAAAATATCTAATGCTGAAGTGGTTAAAGAATTCATAGATTGTGGTAGAGATATTTTTTCTATTCAAGATGTTATAGTATTAAATACAGAAAAACCGCCCATATTGGATTGTGGTATTTGCGAGAAGTGCGGTGAATCTTTTACAAAACATAAAGCCGACGACAGACTTTGCCTATATTGCTCTGGAGAATTAGCTTACTATAGATAATAAAATATCAAGGTTAGATATAACTAACCTTGATATTTTATTATTTCAACAAAAACTCGATTCTCTTACTTATGAGAAACAACCAAAAACATTGGAACAGAAGAACGTTCGATTAAAAATACAGAACTTTGTTTCTTTTCACCTTCTTTTAAAGCCTTTTCTAAATCAGCTTCGTTATTAATATCGCAACCATTTACTTGTGTTATAACGTCACCTTTTTGCAAACCAGCTTTATCAGAAGAAGAATCTTCTTTTACACCTGTAATTACAAGACCATCAGTAGCTTTTAAACCCATACCTTTTGCCAATTCTGGAGTTAATTTCTGAACTTTTAAACCAAGTTTGTCTGTAATAGCAAGAGATTTCTTAGTTTTTAGCGGTGTTTCTTGAATATCTGCCTTAGCCAAACCAAATGTTTCAGGCATTTGTTCTAGTTTTACTTTTAATTCCAATGGTTTGCCATTTCTCAAAACTTGAGCTTTTATTTCTTCACCAACTTTTCTTGAAAAGATAAATTTCTGTATATCTTCAGAACTTTTCATTTCTTTGCCATTGAAGCTACGAATAATGTCCATTTTTCTAAAACCAGCTTTGCCAGCAGGTGCATTTTCTGTAACTTCCATAACAACAGCACCGTTTTTATCTTTCAAGCCATAATGATCTCGAAGTTCATCTGTAACAGGAACCATTGAAATACCAAGATATGGTCTGGATACAGTTCCACCGTTTGCTATTTGTTCAGCCACTTTAATTGCTAAATTTGATGGAATAGCAAAACTAATACCTGAACCTGGAGCAGTAAATATTAAAGTATTTATACCTATAACTCTTCCCATAATATCTACCAAAGGTCCGCCAGAATTACCAGGATTAATGCTAGCATCTGTCTGTATGAAATCTTCTATTGCGGCAGCTCCAAGACCAGAACGACCAACTGCGCTAACGACACCAACAGTAACAGTTTGTTCCAAACCTAACGGACTACCGATTGCAAGACACCATTGCCCAGCTTCAACTTCATCTGAATTAGCAAATTTTGCAACAGGTAATTTTTCATTAGGTTTAATTTTAATAACAGCAACATCTGTTTGTGGATCTTGCCCTAATACTTCGGCTGGAAATTCTTTTCCATTATACAGTTTTACTGTAATCTTAGTCGCTCCTTTAACAACATGATTATTTGTTAAAATTGTTCCATCTTCTTTAAAGATGATTCCAGAACCGCCACCGAGAATTTTTTGTTCTTTTCTACCATTATTGATATTTGGTCCTTTAAAAAATCTTTTTAACAGTTCTTCCATTTCATCGTCAGAATCATCGTTTCCAAACCAACTATTACTTGATTGGGCAGTTTTTTCTATGCTAATATTAACCACACTCTTTTTGAGTTGTTTGGCAACATTCACAAATGCTTTTTGCATAGACATCGCAGCTGTGAAACCTTGATCATCTAACGCATAAGATGGCGAACCAAAAGCTAACATAGCTAAGGCAATAACAATTATTCCAAAAGATATTTTTTTCATAAACCAAAGACCTCCTTTTAGTTTATTTTCTCATCAGTTACAAAAGTTAGACTTGAAAAGATTTGAAAAGTTCCAAGTTTTTATTTTTTTATTTGTTTATGAATTACTTCTAATTCAAAAAAATACTTGTTTATATAATTCACTGTGTTATAATTGCATATTAATTAAGCAATTAATATGATTATTTTTGGATTGCCACGTCTATCTAGGTAGGCTCGCAATAACGGTAAATAATATAATTAATTGCATAATATTAAAAGCTTTTATATTTTACAAAGGAAGTCAAATAATATGTCAGAAATGAAAGTTCCAGTTGGAATAAGCAATCGTCACGTTCATCTTACACAAGAAGATTTAGAAAAGCTTTTTGGTGTTGGTTACAAACTTACAGAAAAGAAGAAACTATCTCAGCCTGGTCAGTTTGCCGCTGATGAATGTGTTACTTTAGTTGGTCCAAAGAGAAGCATTGAAAAAGTTAGAATACTTGGTCCTCTTCGCCCACAGACTCAGATTGAAATTTCTAGAACTGATATGTTCACTCTTGGTTTCAAAGATATACCTTTAAGAAATTCTGGCGATTTGGCTGGCACTCCTGGTATTAAGATTGTTGCTCCAAACGGAAACAGCATTGAACCAACAGAAGGTTGTATTATAGCTGCTCGTCATCTTCACTTAACTGCTGAAGAAGCTAAGAATTTCGGTCTTAAAGATAAAGATATTATCTCTATTAAAGCTGGCGGACAAAAAGGTGTTATCTTCAACAACGTTCTTGTAAGAGCTGGTGAAAAGCACGCTATGGATTTCCATATTGATATGGACGATGCAAACTGTGCTGGTCTTAGCAACGGCGACATGGTTGAAATTATTAAATAAAAATAATTAATAAAAAGTTGTAACAGAAGTTACAACTTTTTATTTTTGTTTTGATCGTTGTTGGTTTTTGAAGCTAAAGCTTCTTTTGTTTTTGTTGTAATAAAAACTAAAAAAATTATTTGTTATAGTAACTAACGATATACCACAAAAATGATTAAAAAACTAAACTCGGAAAGGAAATAAACAAATGAGTAGAGCAATTTGTATTGTATTAGACAGTGCTGGTGTTGCACCAATGCCTGATCAGGCAAAATACGGCGATGTAGGAGCTTGCACAATTCCAAATATAGCAAAAGCTTCTAACGGTATCAATCTTCCTAATATGCAAAAAATGGGACTAGGCAACTTGAACGACATAGTTGGCTGCCCAAAAGAAAAAGATACTATAGGCTCTTATGGCGTTATGGTTGAACTTTCTCCTGGTAAAGACACAACTACTGGTCACTGGGAAATGATGGGCTACAAGCTTGAAAACCCACTTCCAGTATTTCCAGATGGTTTTCCAAAAGAATTTATGGATAAATTCGAAGCTGCTATTGGTCGCAAGTGCTTAGGTAACTATGCTGCTTCTGGCACTGAAATAATAAAAGAACTAGGCGATGAACACGTAAAGACTGGAAAACCAATAGTCTACACTTCTGCCGATTCTGTTTTCCAAATTGCAGCACACGAAGAAGTAATTCCTTTACAAGAACTCTATAGAATTTGTCAGATTGCTCGTGATTTATTACAGCCACCAACATTAGGTGCTGCTCGTGTAATTGCTCGCCCATTTATCGGCAAGAGTGGTGAATATACAAGAACTGCTAATCGTCATGATTTCAGTCTTACTCCAGATGATACAGTTCTTGATTTGCTAAAGAGCAAAGGTATTCCAACTTATGGTGTTGGCAAGATTTATGATATATTTGCAGGCAAAGGCGTTGAACCACACATTACAACTAAAGGTAATGACGATGGAATGCAAAAAACTCTCGAAGCTTTAGATAAAGTAAAAGACGGCTTTATCTTCACAAATCTTGTTGATACTGATATGAAATATGGACACAGAAGAGATGTTCCAGGTTACAAGAAAGCTTTGGAAGATTTTGACAAATGGCTTGGCGGATTTATGCAGAAACTTAACGAAAACGATTTGTTAATTATCACTGCAGACCACGGTTGTGACCCAACTTATAAAGGCACTGACCACACAAGAGAAGCTGTTCCTTTGTTGGTATATCAAAAAGGCAAAGCTGGAAAAGATTTAGGAATCCGTATTGGTTTCTGGGATATTGCAGCTTCAGTTGCCAAACACCTTGGTGTTGAATACGATAAAGGCGTAGCCTTTATTTAATGAGTAATTAGGAATTAAGTTAAAAAAATACGCTTCGTGTGAAGCGTATTTTTTTATTAGTATTTTATTATAATTAGTAGTTAGCAATAAAAACAACAAAAAACACGCTTCTTTTATTGAAGCGTGTTTTTTTTGTTAGATTATAATATTATTCTTCGCTAGTTGAAGTAGCATCAATCTTTGAAATATCCAAATCAAGAACCTTTGCAATTATATCTTCATTTGCTGGCACTGGTATGGGTATTGCTTTTTCACTAGATATTAGATAAGGTTGAGAGCCAACATTATCTGGGAATACACTTATATTATAAGTCATATCATAACCAACAGGAACTTCTTTGAAAGTTGCTTTAATAGTACCTTCTGCGTTTGCTAAACCTATATTTTCATTGTCTGAAGTTAGATAACTTTGAGACCAAACAATAGCTGGATCATGTGGTAAATTTATGCTAACTCTTGCTTTATCATTTGGCTGTAAACCAATCATATTGATTTCAACATTCTTTTTGATTACATTATCTTTCAAACCAATTTTTCCACCAAGCAAACCGAGTGTTACTTTATCTTCGCCACTATGACCGTCTTCCATATCGAAATCTACGTCAACACGATAAGACCCCTTTGTGCCAGTAGTTAAATCAGAAGCATTAGTCAAATCTATAACTTCATCTTTATAACCTTTCATTCTCATACGAACTTGCTGTGGATGTCTAACAGCAGGAATATTCAAAATTGCGAATTGACTGAAATCAGATACGCTTGTAACAGAAATACTTTGAGCAGGAATAGTAGAACTATCTTCAACCAAGAAAGATAATACTGCTTTGTTTTCTGAATCAAGAACATAATGTATTCCATCTGTCAAGAATTGGAAAGTTAAACTATAAGTTACAGGTTCAACTTCAACGGAATAATACTGATCTCTTGTTGCTTCGATTGTCATAGAAGCAGAATTATAAAGAACAGGTTCAGCTTCATTTTTAATATTAATTTTTATTTCGTTAGCTCCAGTAATACCGTCTACACCTGTTTCTCTCCAAGCTTTGGCTTTTTTGAGATAAGGAACACCGTCAAAGCTTACAGAGAAGAATTCATTATCATCAACTCTTTTCTTAGTATTAGAATCAATAAATTCAAGTTTTATATTTACAGATGAAGGTAAAGTTACAGAAATTTTTTCCATTAATACATTAGCTAAATCAATATGGTCATTATTTGAAATAGTAACAGATTCAACATCCATAGATTCGCTAGTAGAACCATCTTCTTCAGAAGAATCTGAAGTAGCTGGGAATATTGTTTTCCTATATCCAGGAGCTGAAAATTCAAAAATAACGTTATCAGGCTGAACTTTTTCAAAAAGAAAATATCCTTCATTGTCAGTAACAGTACTTCTAAAGTTATATCCTTGCTGCAATTCACCACCGCCACTAACAGCTTCTTTTGAAACCATTCTTACTGTAGCATTAGGAACACCCAAAGATATATTGTCTTTGTTCACAAGTCTACCACTTACCGAAGAATATTTTACCCCCAATGAACCATTGTCACAGCCCATAGTAAGGAAAATACACGCACAAGCAATGGCTAGAAACCACCCACCCCAGAACTTTAGATTCATAATATTCAACCCCCGGGTTAAATTTGAAGATAATTGAGAATTATTTTTCATAATTAATTCCTTATTTAATAGTTACAATTTGTGCGTCAGAACCATCATCATTGATTTTAACGCCAGTTGCAGTATGAGTTCCACTAGAATCTTCTAGCATATAACCAACAAAATCAAAAGCATAGCCAGTAGGCAAAGCTTGAGTTCCCAAATCAACCACTTGTGGAGTACCTAAAGTTAAACCTGCTGGATTAGTTACTGTAACTTCTGGCCATCTAGTTCCAGTCTGTTCACAATAAGCTCCAACTCTATCTCCACTACTAATAGTTGATGACATATAATATACTCTAACATCTCTAGTTATTGCAGAGAAATTATTTTTTAAATCAAAATTCTGATAAATTGTTCCCTGAAAATCAGAGTCAGGATAAACAGTAATAGGAGAATTCATTCTATAACCTAAAAGTTCAACTTCAATAGCCACAGAAGTTCCTCGTGGAATATCTTCTAATGCAAAAGATTGATCTCCATCGCCAACAACAGAGGTAACCCTGGAAACAACATTACTTCCTGAACGAGCAATAACAGTTGCTGTTGGAGCCGCACTAACAACCCAGCCTGGAGCATTTGTCCATCTTCCTACAATTTTGTAGGTTTCTGGTGTAAGACTAATATTGCCTAAATCATAATCATTAATAAGATTATCCAATGTAACCGTCAAAGTTTTATAGCCTGAAACACTAATTACAACTTTTACTGTGTCTACAGATGCTGGAACATCGAAACCTGTTTGTAATTCAGTAGGTAATCTATTAGAAAATGAAGTGCTACCAAAAGCAAAATTTGTATTACCATAAGTTATTGCATTCCCATTTACGCTATCTCTTAAAGTTCCTCTTATTCTAACATATTGATTAGAAAAATTCTGAACAATTTCAACACGTGGGAGAGATATGTGTTCCCCATTAACTACTGACACAGTTACTGCAGAAGTTGCTGTGCTTTCTAAAGTTGTATATCCAGTTTTCGAGAAACCGAATTTCCAAACATTTGATCTTAAATTTGAAAACTCAAATTTGCCGTTAGAATCAGTAGTAGTATATTTTGTTGCAGCCGCTGTATCATCTCCATCTTCTGCAGAAGTAGCAGTAACATAAACTGAAGCTACTCCAACTAGAGTGCGACTGTCTACAACATAGCCATCGACAGAACCACCTCTCAAACCAAGATTGCCATTGTTACAACCAACAAGGCAACCTACAAGCACTACAAATAGTGCCATAATGAGTCCAATAAATTTTGGACTACGCCTTTCTTTTACCATAGTTTCGCCTCCAGCAAGAAATCTAAAGAGTCGGCTTCAATTATGAATCGGCTATATCGTTGTAAAATTTAACAATAAAATTTTTTTTATTTGTGAAAAATAAAACTTCGATACAGATAATGACAAGCCGATAGTTGAGTGAGATTAATTTTTGTTTGGAGGCAGCTTATGGTTAAAACACAAACCAATTTAAAGCAAAGATATTTGTTGCTTTTTATACTTGCTTTAGCCAGTATTTTATTTACGGGTTGTGATCAGGGTTCTTTAGGAACAAAATCTGGAACAATACAAGGATATGTATTAGACCAAGATACAAACGCTCCTATTTCAGAAGTATTAGTAACTGCTAATGGAACATTAACTGGTGCAAATACTGAGGCAGGAACTAATAAAAAAAGAACTACTTATACAGATGGTGATGGTTCTTTTGTATTTGGAGATGTTCCTCAAGGTTCTTATCAAATTAATGTTGAAAAATTTGGTTATATAAAAACAGAAGAAAATACAACAGCAGACGCTAGTGCTAATACTTATACTGTAGCTAATGGTGAAAATTTAACGCTTTCACCTATAAAAATGACAAAGGTTGCTTCTGGAACTAAAGGTGTATTGAAAGGTTACCCAATAGATGCTGTTACAGGACGTGCATTAACTAATTTTACAGTAACTCAAGAAACACCTTATAATGAACGAAAATCAAAAACTTTCGATTCTGCAGCCACATTTAGGGATACTGGTTGGACAGGACTAGAAGGAGGAGAACACTCTTATTCTATTACTGCCAATAATTATGAAAAATATTCAACCGAAAATTCTGATAGTGGTGCTGCTCAACCAGCTAATCCTGTTGTATCAACCAGAGCAACAGTATCAATTGGTAAATCTGTTTGTGATTTAGGCACTATTAGAATGCAACCTCTAACTATTTCTGTTGGCGGAACTTTAAGGAATGTTCCTGGTTATATTCTCAATCAATTAGATAATAGTGGTTTAACTGTATGGGCAGAAGCTGGTGGAAAAGTAGTTGCGACTTACACTGATTTTCAAAGCGAAGGTGGAGCTATGAAAGTTGGTAATATTAACTATACTCTTCCAGTTCCTGTTACAGCTGGCAGTGTTGCTGTTAAGTGTAAACTAAGAGGTTATGACATAATAACTATTAATTCTGCTGTAAGCATACCTAGTTCGAATCCTGGTGGTATACTATCTGGTATAGATACAGACTTTTCAACTATTGAACCAATAAAAGCAGATGTTAGAATTGTTTTTACAGGTAAAGAACCTGAAGACCAGAAACCAGGAACTATTAAAGATGGAGAAACCCTTAGAGCCTATATTCAAGCAGGTGGTAATGATATTGTTCCTTATGCAGAATGTGTTGCTTACCATTATGGTGGAGAAGTTATTATAAGTGGAGTTATTACAGGCTATGAAATCAATATACTTGCAATAAATATGTCTAGAATGTATAATAATAACGGTTCTGATGGGAAAGGGTTAGCTATAACAATTCCTGAAGGCGTAGAAGTATATCCTGTATTTGTTTCCTTCGGCGATTAAAATTAATCTTAACAAAAAAGAACCTCAAACAAGATTGTTTGAGGTTCTTTTTTGTTGGTATTATTAAAAAAATTTATTCCATCAAAGTGTAGCACTGCAAAGCAGCATCTGTATCAGCATAATATTTCAATATAATTTCAGCGTATTTTTTAGCTCCTTCTTTGTCACCACGGCGTTTACAAATAACCCCTAATTGATAATAAGCATTATCAACATATTCACAATCTGGGTATTCCCTTATAAGTCTATTAAATTCAGCTTCGGCTTCAGCAATCTTACCTTTTTTCAATAAATCACAACCATTATAGTAACATTCGTCTGATATTTCAGCTACTTTTTTGCCCATTTCGTGACTTAGTTCAATATACTCATCTTTTCCAAAATAAGCAGCATCAGTATCTGGGTAGTTTGCTAACAAATATTCATACCAACTTAAAGCCGACATTACATCGCCTCGTCCATTAGCTATTTTTGCAAGATTATAGCAAGCGTTATCAGCTAAATCACTTTTAGGAAACTGTTTAATAAAATCTTTGAACATTTTTTCAGATTCATCAACTTTACCTTTTCTGTAAGCGGCAATAGCTTGATCCATTAGTTTTTTTTCGTCTTCGTACATTAGTAAATAATCTCCTTCTCTGGTAGATACCTACCTAAAAATTCAGCCTTAAAAGATTTAAATCTCTTTTCAATAAGAGCCTGTCTTATTTCTTTTATTAAGTTTATCATAAATGTAACATTATGCAAACTTGCCATTCTCAATCCTAAAATTTCTTTTGCTTTGAATAAATGCCGTAAATAACCTTTGGAAAAAGTCCTACAAGCATAGCACTGGCAACTAGAATCTATAGGCGATTCATCGAGGGTATATTTTGCATTCATAAGACTAATGCGACCATCTCTAGTGAAAACAGTAGCGTGTCTTGCTATTCTAGTAGGATGAACACAGTCGAACATATCTATTCCACGTTCTACGCCATAAAACAAATCTTCTGGAGTTCCAACGCCCATCAAATATCTTGGTAGGTTTTCTGGCATACTTGGCATCATTCCATCCATTATTTTCAGCATTAAATCTTTTGGTTCACCAACAGACAAACCGCCGACAGCCATACCTTCAAAGCCTATTTCTTCTGTGCGTTTTATAGATTCTAACCTTAATGGCAAATACATAGAACCTTGAACGATTCCGAATAAAGCCTGACCATTACGCATTTTTGGGTGATCTTGACGGCAACGTTTAGCCCAAGCAACAGAGCGTTCTAACGCAGCTTTCGCTCTTTTTTCATCGCAGGGATATGGGCTACATTCATCAAAAACCATCATTATTTCAGAACCAATGGAACGTTGAATACGCATTGATTCTTCAGGGTTTATCCAATAACGTTTTCCATCAATATGAGAAGCAAATTCAACCCCATCATCAGTAATCTTATTAAGTTTGTTTAACGAAAAAACTTGAAAGCCACCAGAATCTGTAAGCATAGGCTTATCCCATGCCATCATTTTATGCAAACCGCCAAAATGGTCTAATACGTCAGTTCCAGGTCTTAACAAAAGATGATAAGTGTTTCCCAAAATTATTTGAGCCCCTGTAGCTGTAATTTCGTCTGGAGAAAGAGTTTTTACACTTCCAACTGTTCCTACTGGCATAAAAATTGGAGTCTGGATTTCTCCACGTCTTGTTTTAATCGTGCCAACACGTCCCCAACATTCTTCTGATTTTGATTCTAAAGTAAAAGTAAATTCTGTATTTATCATATTAAAAGCATTGAATCTCCAAATGAATAAAATCTATATTTGTTTTTAACTGCTTCGCTATAAAGCTCTAAAGTTTTTTCTCTGCCTGCAAAAGCAGAAACCAAAACAATTAAAGTAGATTTAGGTAGATGAAAATTTGTTATAAGATGGTCTATGGCTTTAAAAGTATACCCAGGTTTTATAAAACAGGCAGTAGACTGCCAACCTGTTTTTAATTCGCCATTCTCACCTATAGCAGATTCCAAAGTTCTAACTGTTGTAGTTCCACAAGCCCAAATCTTTTTGCCTTTTGCTCTTGTTTCTTTAAAAAGTTTCGCTGTCTCTTCTGAAATAAAAAAACTTTCTTCGTGCATGTGGTGGTCTTCTAAATTATCAACTTCTACAGGCTTAAAAGTGCCTAATCCTACGTGTAAAATTACTTCTGCCCTATTCACACCTTTAGCTTTTAAATCAGCGAATACTTTTTCATCAAAATGCAAACCAGCGGTTGGAGCTGCTACAGAGCCTTCTTCTTTTGAATATACAGTTTGGTAACGTTCAGGTGAGCTTTCACGAGAAGTAATATAAGGCGGAAGCGGCATTTCACCATTTTCTCTAAAAATAGCTACTGGGTCACTGCCATCTTCAACTTTTAAAACCCTTAAGCCAGTATCTAATACCTCTTCGGTTACAATTACAGAACCATTTGGAAGTTTATGCTTTTTGCCTGGCTTGAACTTTTTACCAGGATGAACCATAGCTTCAAATCTACAATCGTCAATTTTTTTTATGAAGAATATTTCACTACCTGCAGTGCTAAACTCACTTTGAATAGTATGTATACGTGCTGGAATAACTCTAGAGCTATTTACAATTAGCAAATCACCTTTATCAAAATATTCTGAAATATCAGAAAAGTGACGATGTTCAACTTTATCTGTAGAACGGTTATAAACTAGTAATCTTGAGCCAGAACGCTCTTTAGCTGGAGTTTGTGCTATTAGCTCCTGAGGCAAATAATAATCAAATAAATCAGTTCTCATATTGCGTTATTTTTTCCTATTTTGATTCTTTAATTTAATTTCTGTCTTGCAATCTGTTTCTAATTCAAATAAAGCTAAGTCAGAAAAGTAGGAATTTCCTATATTTACTGCTTCATCTGAATAAGGTAAGAAATAACTAATTTTATCAATATATCTAGCTTCACCAGCCAAAGATAATGTTCTGAAATTTATTTTCAAGCTATTAAAACCTTTAGCCAAAGTAAGAATTTCCTGTAAAGTGAAATCAGTTTTGATGAATTTGAAGGCTTTTTCTATAATAGAAGGTAACCGAATAATGCAAGAAGGACTAAAAGCTTTTTCAACTACAGCTTTAACGAAATCTTGCTGACGTTTGATTCGCCCCAAATCAGCCATAGCATCTTTTCTGAAACGAACATACCTCAGTGCATTTGCTCCATCAAGATGTTGTAACCCTTTATTAAAATGAATATGTAAATTACCCCAATTATCATCATAATGCATTGCCTTCTCTACATTTATATCAACACCACCAATAGAATCTATTACACTGATAAAACTTTCAAAACCAATTTCAACCTTTCGACTAATTTTTATTTTAAATAAATCTTCCAAAATTTTCATAAGGACTTTATCACCATATCTAGGCAATATTTCATTTATTTTTCGTGCCCTATTTTCTATAATTACCCTAGTATCGCGAGGAATAGAAAGCATTGTTATTTTATTTTTAGAAGGCATAATTCCTAAAATAAATATCGTATCGGATCTATGAGTTCCCTCAACAGAGTCAATACCCATTACCAAAATATTGATATTCCCTATTGTTGTCTTTTCCCCAGATTCAAGCGAGGAGTGAACCTGATTTGTTCCAACAATAGCAACTTCACCAGATGTAAGCAATTTTTGTATTAATACTATTGTTAGAAATAGACATATTAAAAGAAATACGGCATCAGAAACAAAAAATTTCCAAAAATCTATATCTGTTTTTTTACAAATCTTTTCTTCTTCTGCTACTGCTTTTTCCTTACTCTCTAAAGTAAGCTTTTCTATATAAGTTAAATCTTCAGTTTCTTCTTTAGTATTTTTGCTAGATGCTTCATTTGTAGATTCTTTATTTTCTTTCTTTTCAGAATTATTTTCTTTTGGATCTTTTGAAGATTTTTTTTCTGGATAATCTTGTTTTATCTTTTCTTCACTATTCTCATCCGTTTTGCTGTTTGTTTTAGATTCTATAGTTTGAGAATCTTTATCAAACTTTACTTCATCTTTTATATTAGTATTTTCTGTTTCCAATGGAGGTCTAACAATTAAATCGCTTAGAATTTCATCTTCAAAATAATATTTTTTACTTTCTTGTTTTGGAATATCTTTTTTTAAATCTTTATTTTGTAAATCTTCAGCAATATCTTTTTTTTCAATTGTTTCAACAGATTCTTGGTTTTGTTTTTTATCTTCTATATTTGCATTAACATAACTGCCACTCGCAGAAGAATCTTTTTCTATCTGTTCTGTATTACCATTGTTAGTTTTATTTTTTTCTATGAAAGAACTAGAAGAATCTTCAGGTATTGTTGTTGAAGCAATAGATTCTTCGTTAGTATTCAGTTTTTCAGTTTTTATATTTTCTTGTTCTAATTTGTCGTCTTCCATAATTAGATATTATTCTATCATCAAAGTTCTAAGTTTGCTAGATATTTACATCCTTAATATAGATATGTAAAGAATAAAATTTTAATTGACTTTTCAATAATTTCTATATATAATATTGCGACTTGTTAAAGTATACGCCCAGATGGTGAAATTGGCAAACACGCAAGATTCAGGTTCTTGTGTCCGTATAGGACTTGCGGGTTC
>CAJOQX010000299.1 GCA_905236865.1 Candidatus Rifleibacteriota bacterium | reverse complement strand
AAGAATTTGTTAAAAATTCAGTGTATAGAGTAATGTCCTCGCCCCCTTTCGTAAAGGGGGATAAAGGGGGATTTTAAAATAATTAGAGTAATCTAATTATGTGCTAAAAAGCTAGTTTTTGCACAGTCTCTCGTAATGACGTGCAAATTGCGATTTACAATGACGATTCTGTAAAACAATATTATTATAATTTCAATAATATTGTTGTTAATAATTCTTCTATTATTATTAAAATGATATTTATAAAAAATGAGAAATAAAGAGGCTAATGTGGCAAAATGATTAATATTGGTAGAGAAATTAATAAGTCTGAAAGCTTAAATTTAGAAAAAGAATGGCTAGTTACAAATGGTATTGGTGGTTATGCATCATCAACTATACATTGCGTTAATACAAGACGCTATCATGGCATACTAGTAGCTTCTGAAAGACCGCCTATAGAACGAATTGTAATAGTTTCAAAACTTGAAGAAACGCTAGTAGTCGATGGGAAAGAATACCCTCTATATACAACTATATTGAAAAATAAAGTTGAAAACGAATCAGGCTATTATAATTTAGAACGTTTTGAAAAGAATCCTCTGCCTGAATGGTATTATCAAATAAATGATGTTATTGTAATAAAAAGCCTTTGTATGGTCTATGGACAGAATACTACCGTTGTTACCTACAAAATACTTTCTAACGGTAAAGAAGTAACTCTTAAAATCACACCTCATTATCTTTTTAGAGATTTTCATGGAAATATGTATGAAAATCCAGGAATTAAAGACTGTTTGGAACTAGAAGACCGTCAATTTAGATTGAAACCATACGATAATGCCCCAGAACTTTATGCTAGATGGGATAGAGGTATCTTTAAAGAAGAATTGAAATGGCAAAAAAATATTTTATTGAAAAAAGAAACAGAAAGAGGTTTGGCTGATACCGAAGACGACTTTTCCTATGGAACTCTAGAAATAGATAAAATCAATGGTTCTGTTTCCATTGCTTTTTCAGACCAGCCAATACATTCTTTTAACCCTATTGATATAAGACGGCGTGAAGAACAACGTCTAGAATCGATTGCCAATTCCATACCTTCAAATGACCAATTTTTAAAAGACTTAATTTTAGCAGCAGACCAATTTATTGTTGAACGTAAAAGTACAGGTGGAAAAACTATTATCGCTGGTTATCCTTGGTTTTCTGATTGGGGACGTGATACGCTTATTGCTTTGCCAGGTTTAACTCTTGTTACAGGCAGATTTGAAGATGCAAAATCCATACTAAAAACTTTCGCTTCAAATATAAAATATGGTTTAGTCCCAAACTGCTTTGCTGATGTTGGAAATGAAGCAAGTTACAACTCTGTAGATGCTTCTCTTTGGTTCTTTTTAGCTGTTTATAAGTTTCTTGAATACACAAACGATTATGAATTTGTTCAAAAAGAGCTTTTTACAGCAATGACAAGCATTATTGACTCTTTTATAGACGGAACAGTTTTTGACATAAAAATGGATTCCGAAGACGGTTTAATTTCAGCAGGAAATGAAGATATACAGCTTACCTGGATGGACGTTAAAATTGGCAATGAAACTATTACACCAAGAAATGGTAAAGCTGTAGAAATAAATGCCCTTTGGTATAATGCTTTAAAGATTTACACATTGTTAGCAGATAAATTTGGTTCAGATTCTAGTGAATTAAAAGTTCTTGCCACTAAAGTTAAGGCAAACTACAAGAAAACATTTTGGAATGAAAAAGAACGATGTCTTTATGATTATATAAAACCAGATGGAACGGCAGATTTGTCTTTTAGACCAAATCAAATTTATGCAGTATATCTTCCTTTTGATTTACTAAATGATGAAGAATCAAAACTTGTTGTGGATTCTGTTTTTGAAAAACTATATACGTCTTATGGACTTAGAAGCTTGTCACCCGATGACAAAAAATATTCTTCTAGTTATTGCGGAGACAGAGATTCAAGAGATAGAAAGTATCACCAAGGTACGGTATGGGCATTCTTAATCGGTCCATTCATTTCTTCATATTTGAAAGTTAATAATCATTTTATTGAAGCCCAATTAAGAGCTTCATTAATGATAGAACCTTTTGTTTGCCATTTAAATAACGATAGTTGTCTTGGGTCAATATCTGAAATATTTGATGGTAATAAACCTCATTATCCAAAAGGCTGCTTTGCCCAAGCTTGGAGCGTTGCAGAAGTTCTTCGTTGCTATGTTGAAGATATAAAAGGGCAAAAAGTGATTAGAATTGAGAATTGAGAATTGAGAATTGAGAAATGTTGCTTGATTTATTTTTATGCTTTGCTAAGATTGGCTTATTTACTTTTGGTGGTGGATATGCCATGGTTGCTCTTATAGAAAATGCTTGTGTAGAAGAAAAGAAATGGATAACCCACGATGAATTAATGAATGTCACTGTAATAGCAGAATCTACACCAGGACCGATTGCAATAAATTGTGCTACTTTTGTTGGATACAAACTTAAAGGTTTTTGGGGTGCTGTAGTAGCAACAATTGGAGTTGTCCTTCCATCATTTGTCATTATTTATCTAATTGCTCTCTATTTTAATAGGTTTTTAGAAATACCATTAATTGCTAATGCCTTTCAGGGAATAAAAATAGCAGTAGGAATTATAATTTTAGATGCTGGTATAAATATGTTTAAGAAGATGAAGAACAAAAGTTTTCTTTCTTATGCAATTTTGCTTTGTAGCCTTTCATTAATGCTTGCTATTAACTACTTTTCATTAAAGCTTTCTACTGTTGTGATTATGCTTGTATCTGGTTTCATAAGCCTTGCTGTCAGTTTTTGTTCTAAAACCTCTGCTAAAGAGGGAGTTTTAAGTAAATTAAAATGATATTGATTAATTTATTTCTAGGTTTTCTGTATGTAGGTTGTTTCTCTTTTGGTGGAGCTTATGCAGCTATTCCTATTATTAGAGAAGTAGTATTAGGTTATGGCTGGATAGATGACGAAGCTCTTTCATATATGATTGGCATAAGCGAAAGTACGCCAGGCCCTGTAATGGTCAATTTGGCTACATATATTGGAACTAATCAAGCTGGAGTTATTGGAGCGTTAATAGCTACTTTTGCTTCTGTTTTCCCTGCTTTTTTAATAATAATTATTTTAATGGCACTTCTTAAAAATTCGTTAGACAATAAATATATTCAGGCTATTTTAAATGGAATGAAACCTTCTATAATTGGTATTATTATGGGTATTGGACTTTATATGATTTTGAATAACCTTAACTTGGTTAAAGATTTACATAATATAAATGTTCGTTCTCTTATAATGACCTTAGTTCTTTTGATAATTTACTATGGTTCTAAAAAAATATTGAAAAAAGGTCTTTCTCCTATTAAACTGATTATTATTTCTGCAATAACAGGAATATTAGCCTATTTGTAACAACAAAATAATAGTTTATTGACAATTAATCACAAATAATTGATAATATTATAGCTTGTTTAAACAAGTGGTTATGATTGGTGTGGGGTTTCTATTGGTTTTATTGTCTATCTTAAGCTTGTTGCAAGAAGCAATAGATAATATTAAATATTCGTACTGAAGAAATTATAAGATTAGGTAGGTGGGGGTAAAAATTTGAACATAGAAAAAAATATCTGCCTAAATGCTTTACAAATGATTGTTAATCAAAATGATCCAGCATTTTTCAATAGTGCTGACATTTTTGAAAGATATTTGATTGCTAATGGGGCTTATAAATCTGAAGAGCTTGAAACTTTAAAGAAAAGTCTTTCTTGTAGAATTCCTTGGGAAGTTAGAAAATATTCTAAGAATCTAACTTCTGCTACAATACAAGAGCTTGCTGATAATTTTTCTACAAAATCCAAGACTAATTCTGAATTGGCTTTATGGGCTGTTGAGACTTGGATTACAGTGTTGGGGTTAAAAACTGTTGATGACCCCGTAGAAAACCCTATTAGTAATCAAGCAACTATGGTTAATAATAATAGGAATACTCTAAATCAAGCCAATGTTCAGAACAATATTAAAAAAGTAGATGGTATAGCCTTTGAGCAAATTAAAGGTCGACTAGGGGTTGTATTTGGAGAAGACAGTTCAGGTGACGTAAAAGTTTTCAATACTTGGTATGCTCAGTCGAATGATGAAGAAAGTGCTTCATTTGTTGCAACTCCAGTTAAAATTGAAGCCACTCCTGATAAACCATTTAGAACCGCACCAAAACCTAAAAAAGAAGATAAACCAAATAAAAAACCAATAAAAAAAATATCTGAAAAACCTGTTAATAATAATCAGGAAGAAACTAGTAAAAATAATTCTCAACAGCAATCTAAAACTAACAAAACAGCAGAGTCTAGTTCAGCTATTCCTAATAATAAAGAACAAAAAAATAATTCAACTAATCAGCAGAGTAGCTATGTTGTAGATGATTTAGAACAAAAGGCTTACGATTTGCTAGGCAAAGGAAGTATGTTTGTTAATGAGGCTTTGCATATTTTAGCCCCAATTGCTGTTAAAGGCTCTGTTCGAGCTTGTAGAACTATGGGCGAAGTCTATTATAAAGGCTATGGAGTCGCACAAAATTTTCAAGCAGCTTATGCCTGGCTTAAAATTTCAGCTGCACAAGATGATCCAGAGTCACTTTTCCTAGTTGGAACAATGTATCAATTTGGTATGGGAGTAAAAAGAGATATGGTTCTAGCTAGACAATTTTTTGAACGTGCAGTAGCTTTGGGACATTCAAAAGCGGCTGATTCATTGAAGATTATAAAAATGGGATTATAATTTATGAGTTCTGAAAATACTGTTATAAATATGAGTTTATTGATTTGGTGCTTTGTGGTTATTGCAGAACTGTTTGTTTTATCTTGGATTTTGCCAAACGGTTTTGTCTTATTAATAGGACTAGTTTTGTTTTTCCCCATTAGAGCAGCGTTTAAATGGACTGCCCCTAAAGAGCTAGATACCCACCCCAAAAAGAAGGCTAAGTAATTATGGAAAAAATAGAATTTCTTGCTTCAACAGGTTTAACTTTTTATTCTCCAGAAGATGGCTACAGATTCCAAGACGATTTACTATTCAAAAATTGGAGTTATAGAGTTTTACAAGACTCAAATGGTGCTATTTCTCTTGTGTTAGGAGAAAATCCAATAGCAAATGCTGTTTCTGGCAATCAACTTCTTAGAGATATTGGTGGCATCACTATTTGTTTCGGTGATGTCCTTAGAGCTGTTTTAGGGAAATGGTTACCTCTTCCTTTCAAATTAAATACTACTGATCAAAGTATAACAACAAGAAGTGTTGACTGGGCAAGAATAATGTTTACCAAACCTCCTTTGCAATTAGATGACAATATTTTTAAATATGCTTTAGCAGTTGACACTACAGAAAACACTAATTCCGACGCTATTGGTGACAAACAAGGCACTGGGCTTTTACTAGAAGATATAGGACGCTCATTTATATTAGATACAGGTAATGTTTTTTTCTTCCAAACTCCAGCAATGCTTAACTGGATAAAAACAGCATTTATCGATATTCCTAGCAGTGCCGATGATGAAATTCCTTCTTACGCTATTTCTATGGCTGCCTTTATGACTTTAATCGATGGTTTGAAACTATCTGAAATCATTCCTGAAATTACTATATTGAGTCCTGAAGGCGAAGATATAAATGTTGATTTAATTTTGGATTTAGGAAATAGCAGAGCTTGTGGGGTGCTTGCTGAAGAAATACCTGGCTGTGATGTTAGACTTGACGAATGTTGCAAAATGGAAATTAGGAATTTAAAAGATCCTACTATTGTGTATACAGAACCATTCTCAACAAGCTTCAAATTCTATCCCCCACTATTTGAAGGTGAAAACTATAAAATACCATCTCTTTCAACTCGATTTATATGGCCTGGAATAGTTAGGATAGGTCAAGAAGCGGCAGAAATGGAACAATACGACATTGGTGATACTGGTATGTCTAGTCCTAAACGCTATCTTTGGGATTTAGAACGTAAACATTATCCTTGGTTTTATAATTTGCCTGTTGACGGAATAGGCAAAAAAATAGACAGCCCTATTTTGAATAATGTAGACGATGATGGATTTTTTAGCGAAGATGGAACAAGTTTAGATTTCGATCACTGCTATCCTGCAAGCTCTATGATGACTTTTGTTATGAGCGAAATATTAGGGCATGTTTACGCACAAATTAATTCTTTTTCTTATCGTAAAGCAAAAGGTCATCGACAAACTGTCCGCCAATTGAGAAACATTGTTTTGACAATACCTTGCGGAATGTCTACTGCTGAGAAAGAAATTTATACAAAACGTATTCAAAATGCCGTAGATATGTATTTTTATTT
>CAJOQX010000298.1 GCA_905236865.1 Candidatus Rifleibacteriota bacterium | reverse complement strand
GGTTTGAGTATGTTTGTAGAGTAGGCGATAGTCTCTAAACTTTTCTTAGGGAAAAGGGTAGAGGGTGTAGGGCACAGGGGATTGTTTAGAGCAATCTGAAGTATGTGCCATAACCGTCATTGCGAGCCGTAAGGCGTGGCAATCCAAACTCTTTAAGGTGAAAAGTGAAATCTAAAAGGTGAAAGATTTTTGTGGTAAGTGGTAAGTGATTGGTGGTGAGTGATTGATGTCCTAAATCTTCCCCTTGAGGGGAAGTGGTCTGCTTGTAGCAGACCGAAAGGGTGACCTAACCAGAGTAAACCTTGTTTAGCGATAGCGTATTATAAATGCTGTGTTACTACCGTCATTGCGAGCAGTCGTTAGACTGCGTGGCAATCCATACCCTCTTTTTAAAAGAGGGATGTCATGAAGTGACAGGGAGATTTTTAATAATTAGTAACGAATAATTTGGAATGATGAATTAGCGACTGGAGGAGGTTGTCCGAAAACTAAGAATTTGTAAAAAATTCAATGTATGGAGTATTGTCCTCGACCTCTTTTGTAAAGGGGATTAAGGGGGATTTTAAAATAATTAGAATAATCTAAATATGAAGCATAAACCTAGTTTTCGGACAACCTCTGGAGGACGCTACAGAAAAGGTTATATCAACAGTAGAAACAAAAATCATGAAAACAGACATAGCAAACAGATTAATATGGCTCGGTGGCGAAATAATGAACGTTAATGACGCAAAAATTAACGTGTTGTCACCTACCTCACAATTTGGCTTAAATGTGTTCGAGGGAATAAGAGCCTACTGGAACGAAAATAAGAATCAGCTATATGCTTTCAGACTAGCTGACCATTTTAAGAGACTTAAAAGATCTATAAAGCTTCTATTGTTAGAAGACAAATACAGCTTTGATGAGCTTGAAAAAGCCTTTAAAGATGTAATCATTGCCAATGATTGTAGAGAAGATATAGCTGTTAGAATGACTGTTTTTGTAGAGGGGTTCGGTTCATGGGGTTCTAAGTCTCCTGTAAATATGTTCGTTGCTCCTATTCCAAAAGCTAAAACTAACCCAGAATATAACAAGAAAGGTCTTCATTGCTGTATCAGCTCTTGGCAGAGAATTACAGATAATTCACTTTCCCCAAGAATAAAATGTGGAGCTAATTATATAAACAGCAGAATGGCACAGCTAGAAGCACTGAGAAACGGTTACGACACTACTATTTTCCTGAATAAAGATGAAAAAGTTTCAGAAGGGCCAGGCTCATGCCTTTTCATGGTAAAAGACGGAGTTTTAATAACACCACAGCTTACAGACTCTGTTTTGGAAAGTATCACAAGAGATTTCATAATACGAATAGCTAAAGATATTCTGAAAATTCAAGTCGTAGAACGCTCAATAGACAGAACAGAGTTATACACCTGTGATGAAGCATTTTTATGTGGTTCAGCTATGGAAATAACACCAATCTATTCTGTTGACCGCTATGAAATAACAAATGAAGCAGGCTCATTAACTAATAAGCTTCACAAAATTTATTTACAGATTGTCACAAATGAAATTACCTACAAAGATGAATGGCTCACAGGGGTTTATTGATATATGGAAAGAACATTCGTCAAAGATTTGGTTTCTGTAATAATACCTGTTTATAATAGTGAAAGATTTATCGCAAAAACGATAGATTCCGTATTAGCACAAACCTATTCAAATATTGAAATAATTATAGTTGACGATTGTTCTACCGATTCATCTGAACAAATAATCAAAAATTATATAAATGAAGATCCTCCCCAACGAATGGTGGGGGAGGTGGCTTGCGATAGCAAGACGGAAGGGGCTGCAAAGCGAAGCTTTGCGGTGACTGATGGGTTCTACATCGATAGACAATTGGTAACTAATAATATAGTTTACTACCGCCAACCCACTAATCAAGGTGCTGCTGTAGCCAGAAACAAAGCTCTCGAACTAGCTAAAGGTCAATATGTGGCTTTTCTTGACAGCGATGACTTATGGAAAAGCAATAAGTTAGAAAAACAGATTTCTTTTATGAAAAACAATAATATTTCTTTCTGCTTTTCTGCAATAGAAATGATTAACGAAAAAGATATAGTTATTAAGTCTAAACGAAATATAAAAAATGAGGTAAATTACAGCTTTTTGCTCAAAAATACTATGATTCCAACTTCTTCTGTTGTAATTGATAGAAATATCGTTGGAGATTTTCAAATGCCTCTAATAAGAGGCGGTCAGGATTACGCAACTTGGCTGATGTTGTTGAGAAACAATACTGCTTATGGAATTAACGAAGCTCTTGTTCAATACAGAATCGGTCATAGTTCTTTATCATCAAATAAGCTTAAAAGCTTTGAACAGGTCTGGAATATCCAAACTAGACAAGAAAAGATTAATAAAATAAAAGCTTTTATTAATCTTTTCTGCTTCGGCTTTAATGCATTAAAAAAATATTTTCTTTGAGTATTTAAGGGATAATTATTATGCGAGATGATAGCATTTTATATAGGATTAGAAGAAAGCTACAGAGTTGTTTATTTAAAATAGCAGGCGCAGAAACTGTAGCAAAATTACATTATTTTGCAGTGACACATAAAAAACTACATCTAAAAAATCCTGTGACTTTTAATGACAAAATTCAATGGTTAAAACTTAATTATTATCCTTATGATAAATTAGCAATACAATGTGCTGATAAATACAGAGTAAGAGAATATATTGCT
>CAJOQX010000297.1 GCA_905236865.1 Candidatus Rifleibacteriota bacterium | reverse complement strand
TTCGCTTTATTATTAAACTTGATGTTAGCCTTATTTAAATCAACTTTTGTAGTATTGGTTATTTTATTAACCCCAACACTGCCATTGACAGATAAAGAAAGACGTGGTTCAGCGTCATGCTCACGAGCGTCCTGCACATTATCCAATATTTGCTGAAGACTTGGAATACTCTGATTAATATTATTTATATATCCAGTACTTTTATCTTCACGATTCGAATAACCAGATTTATTACTTAGATTGAAAGGAAGAATACTAAGAATCTTGCCAATTAACTTAAATTTTAAATAATCCATACCCTTATTAATGGTAGAAGTATCAGCAAAATCATTATACATTGTTGCTTGGTTAGCAACCTTGTTAAATTTAGACCTATCATCAATACCAACAGAACCTGCAATTCCTATTGTGTTGACAGTACCACTGGTTTTAGCTACTGCTTCAACAACGTCAGCAGTTATTGTTGCAACCGAGTTACTTATTTCTGATTGTGTTGGGTCTGTAGTTCTTAATTCCAGTTCTTTTCTTTTTTTCTGCCAGTATAAGTCATTGTCATTATATATAATTTGTGCTTCTTTTGTCAGAGATGTTACGGCAGCGCCTATCCCAACGCCTAAACTATCTGTAAGCATTAAAGAACCAACAATATTATTAGCAGTAGTATTATTATAGGCATATAAATTTAAGGTGTCAGCAGCAAGATTAACAGAATTGTCTATTAAAACATTTGCCTTGCTATCGCTAGTGATTACAGAAGTCATTATGTTAAAGCCTTTAGAAGCCGATGAAGCACCAACTATTAAATCAGTAGGATTAAATTTATTGTCAGAAGTTATAGAAAGTTTTTCTGTATTTTCGCTACCAATTTTAGCACTGTCAGCAATCAAAAGTTCAGAAACAGAATCGTTTGTATGGGCTATTACAGAGCCACCAATGCTAACTGCTTCTTCACCTCCAATATTCTGTCCTATTAGAGGAAGACCGCCAACCATAGCGGTAGTTGTAATATCTGTTTTTGAATTTAATGCAATGTTTCTATTTTCACCATCACCCTTAGAGTTAATTATAGTATTCTTACCAACAAACAAATTGCTTTTAGCTTTATTAGTACCTACAAAAACAGAACCAGCAAAATCAAACAAAGTGTCACCTTCTGAACTGTTAACATAGCTATTTACAGTATAGTTCAGAAAATTGGTTTGATCTTTAAAAGCAAGTGTATGCTCTAAAATTGCAATTAAACGTGATACCAGACCATCATCACCGATTGTTATCTTTCCTGCAAAATCTTTCAAACTGCCAAGCAAAGCCAGGGTATCGCTAAAACTTCCTTTGCCATTTTCCAAGTTATCGATGGAATTTGCTAGGCGTTCACCGATTTCCTTATATTCTTCACTTGTAAATAAATTTTTTAAATGTAAAGCAGCATTTTTAAGTGCATCAACGACAATTTTTGTACGATTATAAGGCTGTTCTACAGAAGAGTTAATGGTCACGCTATTTCCAACAATCTGAGTTTTAGCAGGAGTAGTTGAATCGTCTATTATAATTTGAGAATTATAGTCATAGTTGCTAATCAAGGCTGCTAATCCGAAGCCTGTTTTAGCCGAAACATCGTTTTCGTCTTCTGTTTCAGGGTAATTATAACTAGTAGAATCGTATTTGGTATCATTAATATATGTTTTTGAATCTAATACCAAATCACCAGTTGTTATAATCTTTGCACCTGGTTTAATGTTAATTTTTGAATTGTGTGAACCCCCACCATAGGCAACTGCACCAGTAACATTTGCAAGTGTCTTTTTTGTCGGAAGTATAGGATCATCGTCACCACCAAAAACAACTTCTAACGCCCCAGCTATTCCTGCCTTTTCCAAGATTAAAGCTGTAACGTTTTCTTTTAGTTCTCTAGGTATCCTTTCCCATTCATATTCTGATGTAATACCAGCGTCTGCAATTAATTCATCTCCTAAAACATTATTATTTGCTTTAATAGTAAATGAATCTTTCTGATTATCAAGGTTGATATTGGTCTTTTCTATATTTACTATAGAATCACTACTGAACATTGAAATACCTATTGCAGGAACAAAATAATCATTTCTACTGGCTTTTGAAGCAGCTTCAACATAACTTTCGGTATTTGTTTCAGATACAATCTCTACATCTTGCTTTGTTTCAAAACTAGCATTTTCAC
>CAJOQX010000296.1 GCA_905236865.1 Candidatus Rifleibacteriota bacterium | reverse complement strand
TTTTTTATTTTGTCAAGACTAAATAAAAAAAATAAGCAATTTTTTAATAAATTGCTTATTTTTAATTCTAGTTCGTTATTTGTTGTAATTATTTAATTATAACACTTCCCCTTATATCTTATATCTTGATAATCACGGATTATAAGAAAATTCTGGTCCTTTATAAAATAAAGTCTTTTGAATTTTACCATTTTGAGACATTTCACAAACTAAATAGGGAACCAAAACTAAAGAATTTAAAGTTTTAGGCAAACTATAAACTATAGTACCACCAGAATATCCCCTACTTTGTCCAAATAATTGAGATGCATTATATCTTTTTACATATACTTTAATTCTATATATAATATTATAATTTTCTGTGTTTACATCAGTAATGTTTCCACTAGCAGAAATAGTCCTCGATGAATTTACCGAAGAAGTATCAAACGATGGTGAACTTTTCCATGTAGGGAAATTATCCCAAGCCATATCTCTTTTTGCTGTATGAGTTCCTGAAGTTAAAGTAAAATTTAAAGTGTAAGTTCCTTCAGAAAATCTTTTGCTTTCATAATCTTCACAAAAACCATCTGCGACCCACATTCCACCATTATCATCTGCAACATTAACAGGACTTAAAAAACCAGAACCATTTATTACCGTATTATTAGGATCATAAACAGCAGAACTTACTATAGTTGACTGATTAGTCGCATAATAAAGCATATTATTGCTTTCACTAGTTGAATAAAAGCTTTTACCTGGACAGAATTCGTAAACTACATTAGCATCATCTTCTTTACCTTTTGTGCTACAACCTAAAACAAAAATCGTAGTAAAAAGAGTTAAAATAAGAAATATTATTTTTTTAAATCTAGATTTGTTTGATTTCATTTTATGCTCCGTATTTTGATGAGAATATTAGCATAAAATAAAGTTTTAAATCAATAGAAAAAATATAAACGCTTTAGTAGAATTTATGAATAATCAATTAAAATTTTAACTTCTCAAATTATTAAACTCTAATCTCTAAGAGATGGTTCTTCTAAAGGAGATTTCCAATACCAAACATAACGTAAATCATCTAAATATTTATATATTTGAGATAGCTTATCTTTAGAAGCAGCAATTTCATTACCTTCTTCTACAGAAATAAAATTAGCTTTTTTTATAAAAATAGCAGTTCCTTTTATTACGCATAATCTAATTAGGAAATCAGTTTTTCGAATTGTTACTGTAGCATTTCTAAGTCTTATGTCTGCAAAATCTGTTCTAATTAACAAAGTATCTGATGCAACTTTTAAACCTATAATTCCTTTTTCAAATTCAAGTTCGTCTGTTAAAGCTAATGGATTATTAGAAATCTTTACGATTGAATTTTGTTTCAAACGTAATTCATAATCAGTTTTAATAGTTTCAACAGCTATGCTGTCGCTTGTAATTATTTGATTATTTATATTTTTAGAATTTGTTTTTTCAGATTCTTTAATTTCAGAATTTTTATTAATATAAAGTTGACCATCACATAAGGTTTCAAAATAACCAGAATCTAATCTACACTCCCCCATTTTATAATAAATGTTAAACTCTTCTGGTTTATTAATTTTTGCATAGAGTTCAGCTCTAGTAAAAATAAATAAAACGAACAAAAGGTTTACATAACATCTAAAATATTTTTTCTTGTTATAAATCATATATCTTCACTTATTATTTTCAAGGTATTTTTGTTTCAATAAAAACAATAAATTATTTAATTTCAAAAATCTTAATTTGTTTTGAATAAGTATCTGCTATTGCAATTTTTGAGTCAGAATTAATACTTATTGAAGATGGAGCAAATTTAGTATTATTTGATAAAATTTCTCTTAATGAATTACGATTAATGCTAAATAAAATTTCCCCTTTTGGTGAATAACAAATTGCCTTTCCTAATTCAATATCAGTAATCCAAAAGTTTTTATTTTCATCAATAAACAAAAAAGTAGAATAATTTGAATGAGTAGAAAAAGATGAAATAAAATTACCCATAATTCCAAATTTTTTTATTTCCCCATCTTCCTGAAGAATATAAATAGAATTTTTATCAGCAAATATACTTGAAATAGAATCTATTTGACATTCATCATTTGAGCCAAAACTGCCAAGATACAAGAAATTTTTATCAAAACACAAAATTCTATTTGTTCTAGCTTCTCCAACCCATATTTCATCATTACAAACATTAATAGCAACTGGATTATAAATAGTTAATCCAACATTTGGGTCACTTTGAATGGAATTTATCCAATAACCTTTTTTATCAAAAATTAAAATAGAATTTTTCTTCCTATCGCCTACAAGAACATATTTTTTAAAAACAGCTAAGGAAACAGGAATACCAAATTCGTTTTTCCCCTGCCCTTTTGAACCAAATTGAACTAATTCTTTACCTTTTTTGTTGAAACAAATAACTCTACATAATTGGCAATCTAGATACCAAAGGTTTCCTTCATCATCGTAGCATATTGATTGAGGCCAGGATTTATTTTTTTCATTAGAAAAACTAAATACATCAATACTATCTAACAAATTTAATTTTCCAGAATATTTCAAATTCCCTGAACTAATTTTATTATCGCTTGATTCTTCTTCAACTGCAGGTGCATCGGGGTCTAACTCAGAATATTCTGAATAATAAGTATCGTTATTATCAGCATTATCATCTTTAATCGCGTCTACAACCTTAGAAGTCAAATTATTATTGTTTTGCCCTAAATTTATATGTTCCACAAGATTTGAAATATTAGAATCTTCTTTAGCTACACTAGTTACCAACTTATTTTCTATTACGTCATAATCAGTTTTTGAGGAGGTATTTTTTTCAAGAGTATTGTTTGTATATTTTTCTTGTTTATCAACAATAACAGCATTATTATTGATTTTATTTGAATTTTCATTGCTTTCATCAGAATCTTCAATAATTTTTGCAGAGCTAATAGAAGTATAACTTTGATTATAATTAGGAACATTATTAAACTCTTGTTTAGGTTGATCAAATTTAGTTTTTATTTGTTCTTCATTTGTAGCAGGCTGTTTAATAACACTTTTTATAACTGCTTTGGTATATTCTTCTTGATTCTTTTGTTTACCTTTTTTTGAATCTATTTCTTTTTCAGGAACAAACATTTCGAGATTTTCAGCTTCATCAGAAGTAATCAAAAAACTAGTATTTTTAGACTCATTATTATTACTTTTTAATATATCTACTAAATTTTCTTCTAAAACATTTAAGTCATAAGAAACAGATTTATTTGTTGGAGCATTACAAAATACAGAAACTTCATATATTCCTGTAACTGGAACATTAAAATATTTTATTCCTTTATTGGAACTAGTATTTATATTTTCATCTGATGTAAGCTTAATGGATCTAACAAAAATATCTTTACATTCATCTCCACTAATTTTTTTTATTGTAAAAGTTACATTTTTATTTTCTTTTAAAAGAATATAATAAGACTGAACTTCGTCAGTTTTTCTATTTGCAACAAATGTTCCTCTATAGTTAAAAGCAGCATAAGCTGATAATTTTATAATAAATAAATTCAATAATATTATTATAAAAATAGAGTTAAATTTTAAAAATATATTTTTTTTATGGATTGCCACGTCGCTACGCTCCTCGCAATGACGCATCTTTTGGTCTAATATTTATTCTTCTATCCAAATAGAATTCGGATAATATTTATTTAGTAATTCATTTACTTTTTTTGACTCATTTAAAGCATTATGTCTGTTGTATATATCTACCAAACTAGCCAAAGCATGATCTGGTTTCGTAACTCTAGATGAAGATGAAATAGAAGAAAGAATCAAATCAATACCTAAACTTGGGAATATTTCTACAGCATATAATCCTGCTAAAAATTTTCTATTAGCAGTTTTAACAGGGTAATACATTGGGAAAATAAAATCTTCAATAAGTTTAGCATTATTATCATTTAATTCTTGTTTAACTTTTTTATAGAAAGAATAAGCTCTATCTTGTTTGTTTGTAGCAATAAAATAAAGAATTTGAGAAGGAATGTTATTCCAGCATAAAAAAGCAACAGGTTGATTAAAAGTGCCTTTTCCGTCAACCATTTCTTTAATAGAAAGAATAATATTAACTCTATCTATTGTGATTACAGGCATATACCCATTATCATAAGGGAAGAGTTTTTTTTCAGTTTTAAAACTAATTAACTTTTTATAAAAAGAGTCATCAATTATGGAATTTTCTTTCATAGAAGAAAGAAAAAGTTCTAATTCAACTTTCGATTTTAAATCTTTTATAGAATCAAGTTCTGAAAGAATTTCATCTGATTTTTTGCTATCCTTAAAAATATATTTATAAATATAGCGAAGATCCATTACAGACCTAAAGATTTGATCATTAGAGTATTTTGATTTATTTTTTAATACCTGATAAGAATTCTTAATTATAGTAGTAATACGTATTTCAGATTTAACTATTCTTTTTAAACCCCACCAATCAGTAATAATATTAATTTTTTCATCTTCATCTAACGATGAACTTTTATTACCGCCAGTCACCAATTCTGACCAAGTATATCTTTGATAAGCATTTGCTTCATTACTAGCTAAAATACTCGTAAAGATACAAAATATACAAATATATTTCAAAAAATTATTCATATTATATTCCCAAAATCTTGAATTTTATCTTCTTTTAGATTTCCTATTATCACCTAATCTTCTTCTATTTTTGGTTACTCTATTAGATGGTCTAGAAGCTTCATTTTTAGAATCTATACTTTTTTTACCAACATTCTTTCTTTCATTATCTAATTTATCATTAGAAAGTGTATTTTGTGTAGATTTTTCAGGTTTATTCTTGGTGGTTTGTTGAAAAGGAAGTGTTGAATCTTTTTTTGGATTAGAATTTGGATTAGTTTCTTTAGAAGAAACTTCATTAGTAACAGTTGTTTTAGATTTAGGTTCAACTATTTTAAATTGATAACCAGCCAATATTTTTTCTATTGCATCTAAAAATTCATCACGGCCAATAACATCTTTAGAAGAATAAAGCATAGAATAAATACCAGTTAACTCATTTAAAATCAAAGAACGCATTTTAATAACTTGTTGATTGCTAAGTTTATCTATTTTTGTCAAAACAACAAACCCATTAAAATGCTGTTCTTTTAACCAATTATACATTTGTATATCTAAGGGAGAAGGTTTATGACGAATATCTATAATTTGAACTACACCCTTTAAATTATTACAAGATGTAAAAAAATCATTCATCATCAACTGGATTTTGTTTCTAGTAGCTTTAGAAGCTTTAGCAAAACCATAGCCAGGCAAATCTACTATATAAAAAGCGTCATTAATACAGTAGAAATTCATGGTTAAGGTCTTACCAGGCATTGAACTAGTTCTAGCCAATTCTTTTCGACCAGTTAAACTATTTATTAGCGAAGATTTTCCTACATTACTACGACCAACTAAAGCAATTATAGGAAGGTCGTCCTTTGGCAAATCTTCTTTTTTTGTAACACAGGCACTAAATGTTGCTGAGGTTATTCTGCTTGTGATATTCATTTTTTTCTCGCTTTACTGGTTCTTTTTAGAGATAGTTCAGTTTTTTTAGCTTTAGGCTTTTTAAAAGAAAGAAGAGTAGTTTTTGGTTTTCCATTTAAAGCAAGTTTCAATGCTTCATCAGCATATTCAACTTGGTTAATTTTCATTACTTTACGAATTGGTTCAGGTATTTCTTCCAATTCCTTCTCATTATCAGCAGAAAGAATTATATTGTTAATTCCTTGTCTATGAGCTGCAAGTAACTTTTCTTTTATTCCGCCAACTGGGAATACTTTTCCACGTAAAGTTATTTCACCAGTCATAGCAAAATCACTTCTAACAGGCACTTCATTCAAAGCAGAATAAATAGCAGTTGTTATAGCAATCCCTGCTGAAGGACCGTCTTTAGGAACAGCACCTTCTGGGAAATGCAAATGCAAGTCTAACGTATCGTAATCGATAGGTCTCATGTGAAGTTCTTTGGCATGGCTTCTCAAATAAGAGATAGCTGCCTGTGCAGATTCTTTCATTACATCACCTAAAGAGCCAGTTAAGATAACTTTACCACGACCTGGCATTACCACACATTCTATTGGTAATGTAGTGCCACCTACTTCAGTCCAGGCTAGACCATTTACCAAACCAATTTCATCATGATTTTCAACTTTATCAAGATGGAATTTAGGAATACCAAGATAGCTTTCAATATCTTTGGCTTCGATTACTAGACCTTTTTTAGTATTTTTCTTAGTAGTTTTTTCTGTTTTTGCTGATTTTGTTTTCTTATCATTTTTAGAAGTCTTAGCTTTTTTATCTTCTTTAGCATTAATATTACCAAGAACAACTTCTTTTGCAACTTTTCTACAAACAGAAGCAAGTTCTCTATCTAAGCTACGAACACCAGCTTCACGAGTATATTTTCTGATAAGTTCAATTACAGCAGATTCTTTAATAACAATATTTTCTTTGTCTATACCATTTGCTTCAAGTTGTTTTGGAACAAGATATTTCAAAGCAATGTTAACTTTTTCTTCTTCTGTATAACCAGAAAGGTAGACAATTTCGAGTCTGTCACGCAACGGACCAGGAATAGTATGAGGTACGTTTGCCGTAGTTAAGAAGAGAACTTTAGATAAATCAAAGGGCGTAGAAATATAGTGATCAGAAAAATTAACATTTTGTTCTGGATCAAGAGCTTCTAGTAGTGCAGAGCTTGGATCTCCTTTATAGTCTGAACCAAGTTTATCAATTTCGTCTAATAATATAACAGGGTTCTTTGAACCAGCGTCTTGAAGTGCTTGGATAATTCTACCAGGCATAGCCCCAATATAAGTACGGCGATGTCCACGAATTTCAGCTTCATCACGCACTCCACCTAATGATATTCTAGCAAATTTTCTATTTAAAGCTTTTGCTATAGAACGACCCAAAGAAGTTTTGCCAACACCTGGAGGACCAATTAAACAAAGTATAGGACCCTTGATGGATTTTTTGAGATGACACACAGCTAGATATTCGAGAATTCTTTCTTTTACTTTTTCTAAGCCGTAATGATCATCGTCAAGAAGCTGCTGGCATTTTTTTAAATCAATTCTATCTTTGGTTTCTTTATCCCAAGGTAAAGCTAATAGTGCATCAAGATAGTTTCTAGAAACTTGAGCTTCAGGAGATTGTGCAGGAGTTCTCATATATTTAGCTAATTCTTTTTGAGCTTTTTCTCTAGCATCATCAGTCATATTAGCTTTTATAATGGCTTCTTTCAATTCTTCAGTTTCTTCGATTCTATTTTCATCGTCTCCAAGTTCTTTTTGGATAGCTTTCATCTGTTCTCGAAGATAATATTCTTTTTGAAGCTGTTCCATCTGTTTTCTAACTTGACCACGAATTTTCTTTTCAACCATCATTATTTCAAGTTCACGATTTAGAATAGAAGCTATTTTATCTAATCTTTCAGATGGATCAAAAGTTTCAAGAGCATCTTGTTTTTCTTCGATTTTAATATTTAAATGAGCAGTGATTATATCAGCAAGACGACCAGGTTCTTCAACATTAGAAGCAACCATAATAATTTCAAGAGGTATCTTCTTGTTAAGTTTTACATATTGCTCAAATAAAGCAACTACATTACGCATTAATGCTTGAAGTTGAATAGATTTCTTATCTTCAATTTCAAGAACTTCGCCTTCAATTTCAAAGAATTCAACATCTTTAGTAAAATTCTTTATCTTAATTCTCTTTGTTCCTTCTACTAGTATTTTTAAAATACCATCTGGCATTTTTAATAACTGTAGAATTTCGGCTACAGTTGCAATTGAATATAATTCTTCTTTAGTTGGGTCATCTGTTTTAGCATTTTTTTGAGCACAAACAACAATCTTTCGATTTTTTAGCATTGCTTCTTCAATTGCTCTAACAGATTTTTTTCTTCCTACAAAAAGCGGTACAACCATATATGGGAAAACCACTATATCACGTAAAGGCAATACAGGATAAACTTCAGTTGAACTTATAACAGGAATTTTATCACTGTCATCAGCTTTAGCAGGAGTTTTGTTTTCATCTTCTGCAGCCATTTAAATGTTTCTCCTTTTGAAAGAATTAGCTTTCTTACAAATAATTATTTAATTTAAGTTTTATAGTCTATCACAACTTTGGAAAAAATCAAAGAAATACTAAAAATTCCAATCGTATCTTATGCCATAATTTTGATTGTTTTCAGGTTGTTCAAATTCTATAGAAAAGACAAAGCCTTTAGGTAAACGATATTCGAAAATATAGCTTTCATCTTTATCGTCTGACATTGTACCTTCATAAGCCATAAAAAACTTATCACTTAAATATTTTCCTATTCTTACGTAAGACTGGGACTTGCCTGTTTTTTTATCAAAAGCAGAAGTCAGATATAATTCATCAAGATTTAAAGCACTTGAAAGACTATCACCAATCAAAGCGGAAATATAAGAATTTTTTAAACCATCTAAAACTTCATCTTCAAACAACTCTTTAGTGTTACTATTTGATACTGAATTTAAATCTCTTCCTAAAGTAAGCATAGCAATAATATCACCTTCAGACATAGGGGGAGTTGAATAAACTTTAGGTTTAAAATTAGATATATTGCCCTGCAATGTTAAATATATTTTAGTGCTTTGAACCTGCCCTTCGGATTTTACAAAGATATATGGATCTAAGGAATTATCAACACCACCAAACTTAACTTCACCATTTTGTATTTTAAATTGTCTCTGTTTAAAAAAGATTTTTCCTTGAATAGTATTAATACCACCATCAATCTTAAAATTATCTAAATCACCAGAAACCGAGCATTTACCTTTTATTTCAGCATTAAGGAAAGGATTTTTCACCCAAAAATTACGAGGAACTTCTATATCAAAATTATATTTTAAAGAGTGAAAGATAGGTTTAGAAGTAGATGATTCAGGTATCAAACTAGAATTTAAGCCTAGCTTCCCTCTAGGAATATATATACTGCTATCAATTACAGGATTATAAATATCGCCTGTAAGGTCTAACGATGCGCTAGCGTTATTTATTTCTAACGAAAGAAATGGCAAATCCAGCTTTTCGGTTCTTATATGAATATCTAACTTTCCTAATGCATTTTTAAAATCAACATTTCCATATCCATTGATAACGCCTTTTCCCATAGATGCATTTAGTGTATTTATTGTAGTAACCATATCGTCAGTAGTCATATCAAACACAACATTGGTAAAAGGCTTTTTCATACTTGCCAATTGTATTTTCTTACCATTTAAATGTAAATCACCTGTGATTTTAGGATTTATTGGATTTCCGCTAATAATTAGTTTCCCTGTTATATCACCATCAGCAGTTTTTATAATATTAGGTAAATATTCGGTCAAATCAGTAATAGGACTTTGTGGTATGTACATATTAAGGTCGAGTTTATTCGGAATATAGTTATCTAATAAAACTTCCCCAGCTAAATTAAAGGAACTGTTTTTTAATTTTATAAATGTTTCTTCAATTTTTATTTTATTTTTATCTCCATCTATTTTGGCTTGAACTAAAGGAATATTATTCCCTTCAATATTTAGATTATTTATTTCTGTTTTGGCACCATATTTGACATTATCGATTGTTCCAAATATCCTAGCATCTATTTGTATATCTCCATCATAATTAAAACTTCTAATTCCCAATAGATGACCTAGTGCTTTTGCAGAAAAATTGTCACCATCAATATGAACAGCAATATTTTTATCCGACGAAACAATACCTTGAACAGCAAGTAGTCCTAATTTATATTTTAACTCTAAGGAGCGTATTTCTAATGCTCCGTTTTGAAAAACCAAATCAATTGGTTTGTTGGCAATAATAACATCATCATCTTTTTTAAGTCTCAAATTATCTAAATTCAAAGTAATATAGTCTGGAATTAGAGTTTTTAATTCACCTTGAACGACACAATTACCACCTACAACAATAGATCCATTTTCAAAAAGGGTAATATTGTGTGACTGAGGTATAAAAGAAAAATCAACATTGTCTAAATTAAGTTTTAGAAAATAGGGCTGTCTTGCTCCCCACATCAAATCCCCACTCATTTTTATACCTAGATTGTCAAACTCACCATTTTTAATTTCAAGTTTTTCGTCATCTATTATAATTTCACCCCCAAAATTACCTAATTCTCTGTCATTTGTTTTTATATCGCGACCAAAAATATTGAAATTACCTTTTCGTTTATTTCCGTTCCAATCTATATCACCCTGAAAATCAATACTTCCTTCAAGATTAGGTAAAAACTCCTTCAAAAACTCCATTCTTTCTAATTTTATATTTTCTCCTTCAAGTGAACCAGCAAATTTTTGCATATTTAAAAATTGCCCTGTCAAATTGATTTTTCCACCAAAAGCTTTTACAAATAAACTCTTTAATTCTGCTTGCCAACCCAATGCTTCAGCTTCAACATATATAGAATCAATTTCTTGCCCCAATATTGTCAAATCTCTTCCATCAATTAGTAAATTGGTAACGTTTAAATCTTGTCTTCTACTGTAACTTGCATAGCCACTTAGCACTCCGTCAAATTGTTTAGAGGCTATATTTTCAGGCAAATAAGCTTTTAATAAGTCAATACATAATTGTTGAAAATTAACTCTTGCGTTTAATATTTTTGCATTTTTTAAGTCTATCGTTACATAACCATCAAGAAAAGAACCATCTATAGGTTTTACTACAATAGGAGCCAAAACAAAAACTCCATTTTTTATTCTGAACTCTGATTTAAATGATTTTAGAGGCATTCCCTCTACAACAACATTTTCTCCCCATAAACTTCCTTTAACTTCAGGCATAGTAAGACTACCAGATATAGTAGATTCTAACCGTAAAATTCCTGACGCTATATTTTGTGGAACGCCAAAAGTATTAATATTAACATCTTTGATTCTTAATTTCGCATCTACTGTTGTAGAATCGACATAGCCATCAACTATTATTTCACCTCCATCAGATAAGTATGCATGAGGATTAGAAATTTTCCATTCTTTGCCAAAACCACTAATTAAGCCGTCTATATGTTTTATATTGAAAGAAAAAATGCTAAAGTTATCCAAAGACGCATTTAAAGAATAAATTGATTTTAAAGGATTTAGAAAATCAATTTCAAAAACAAATGGTCCCTTTCCAATACCATCTAAAGGAATGTCAAAAATCGAACCTATTTCTTTTAACTTGATTTCTTTTAAATTACCATCAAAAACACCTTTAAATTTATTATCACCAGAAAGCCAAACAGTCGAACTAGCATTAACATTACCTAAATAAGTATCAATAAAACCATTTAGCAACAAAGAGTAATCTTCTAATAGATTCCATTTCAATAAAGCTTTATTTAATTTTTTACCTAAGAAATACCAATCTTTAACTTCGGTAGAGCCAGACCCAACAAATCCATTTATATCTCCATTAATTACACCGTTAAAACCAATGCTACCAGGTGAAAAATCAAAATCTGGTAATCCAAAAGAAACTAATCTTTCTCTTGAAAAATGAATATCTTCCAGTGAAAAATGAGAAAGAAATTTAGTCATTTTATCTTGGCTTCCAAGCCACTTACCCTTAATATTTGCAGAGCCACTAGCTATTTTACCATTAACAGAATAATTCCAACTCTCGCTAGCAACCTTAGATGCAAGAAGATTTCCATCGAAAGTCAAACCATTCCAACCTATTTTTGTATCTTTCAAAGAAATATTTCCTGAAATTTCTTCATTTAATAAATGAGCTATATTTTCAAGAGGTTTATTAATTCTATTTTCTATATTTCCAAAATAATATAAGGAAAGGTTAAACTTACCATCGTCTATAATGAAATTATTTTCAGAAGCATACATCTCTAATGGAGAAAAATCAGCGATGTTTTCATGTTGTAGTTTTAATGCAATAGATGCTGTTCCGCTATTTAAATCAATTTCAGAATTAAAGTTAGAGTTAATGCCAAATGGACCATGAGGAATATCTAGCAATAAATCAATAATGCTACCATCTTTAATTATACTAGCAGTATTGCTTGATAAATCAAATTTCCCGTAGGGAGTATTAATAATAGCACCATTCAAATATATTTCTTTTGCAGGAACAGATGGTAACTTAAAAGCTCCTGAAGCTTCTTCTAATTGAGGAGACATCATATCAAAAAACAAATTTTCTATATAAACTTTATCAACTATAACTTTATCTGATGAAAATCCAATAGATTTGGTTGTTGAAGCTACTAAGTGAAATGTTGTAGACCCAATAGAAACAAAAGGAGTTTTATCTGCAACCGAAAAAGAAAAACTACTTATATTAACTTTATTTGAAGGAAAATTTACTTTAAATTCATTAAAATCGAAATCTAATCCGTAATGGAATCTTGTTAGTTCTGAAACTTTATTTTTAACAATTTCTGGTACAGAAAATTCATTAAACAGTAAATAATACGCAACTGTTGCTAAAATTGCCATGAAGAACAACAGTAAGCAAAATAAAAATATTATAATTTTTTTCTTCAAGTTTTGCTAAGTTTTATTTAGGTAATTAAATAAAAGAAAAAAATATTACAAATTAGATCTTTACAAACTTTTTCTAATTTGTAGCATTTTCTACTCAAAAGATTTAATTACTAAATAAAAAAGTGGATTGTTTGCTTTAATTTTTAGTTTAAAATATTATCATTCTTTTATCTATTTTTACAATGGTATAAATATTAATTTTTGTAAAAAAAAATACTTATCAATAAATGATAAGTATTTTTTTACTAATTTACAAAAATAAATATATTATTTAGCTTTAGCAACCATTTCTTTAAGGTCTTTACCAGCTTTAAATTTTACAACTTTCTTAGCTGGAATATTGATAGCCTTTTTGGTTTGTGGATTAACGCCTTTGCGACCAGCACGTTTTACAACTTCAAAAGAACCAAAACCAATCAACTGAATCTTTTCAGCTTTTTTGAGAGAATCTTTGAAAGTTTCGAGCATGGCTTCAAGAGCCTTCTGAGCGGTAGTCTGGTTTACAGAAGCTTTGGTAGCTATTTCTTTTACTAGATCAGCTTTATTCATTTTTTAGAACTCCTTGGTGAGATATGTTTTAATTCGATTTGCTTATTATATAAATCCTCTAAACTCTTGTCAACTACTATTTTTTTTATTTTTAAAAAATCATTCTAAATTTAATAGTTTATCCACTATAAAAACCGCAAAGCAAGCAAAAAAGGTAACAACAACCAAATCTTTTTCCTTATAGCTTAAATATAGTGAAACTATTATTCCTGCTAATGCTGATATAATTGAAGCTGTGCAAAATAATGAATCAGGCAAAATCATTGATGATATAGTTGCAAATGGAACATAATGAAGAAAAGATTTCAGAAACTGATTTTTAATTTCTCCTCTTATAATTGTCATAGGTAGAGCTCTTACCAAATAAGTAACAGCCGCCATAATCAATATAACTAAGTAAATTCTAATGTCACTCATCATACAATTCAACTTTCATAGCTTCTTTATGGGCTTTTATTGTTTCTTTTGCTGTGGTTTCCGCAATATCGTCTTTAACTGGACAAATCAAAGCAGCTATAGAAGAAATACTAACAGTAATTATTAAAATTCTAATACCAGGAAGAAGATCTTTTAAATATGGTGTATAAGCAAAAATAACAGCCAAAACCATAGCAGCAATACATACATTTCGAATAATTTTATCGTTTTTAGATGGAGGCACAATAATAGCAAAGTATAATGAATAAACAGCTATTCCTAAAGAAGTTATTAAAGATTTAGATAAAAATGTTCCAGAGAAACATCCACAAACAGTTCCTAGACACCAACTAGGTATGGTCATACACATAATACCATAAGTATAAAAAGGACTAACTTTTCCTGGTTGACAACATACAACTCCAAATATTTCATCAGTAATGGCAAAGGCTGTTATTGCCCTATGAATAAGTGGGAGATCGGAATCATATTTTTGCGATAATGAACAAGACATAATAAGATAGCGAATGTTGATAACAAGTTCTGTTATAACAACTTCTATTATTGCACTACCTCTAGTAATCATATCTATGCCAGCAAATTGACCAGCCGAAGTAAGATTAGTCAAGGAAATAATAAAAGAATCAAATATAGATATATTATTTTTAGTAGCATAAATGCCAAATGCAAAAGACACAGCAAAATAAGCTATTCCTAGTGGCAAACCATCTCTTAAACCGTTCTGCCAATTATCTATCGCATTTGTCATTCCATCAAATTTTGACAAAGATACTACCTCTATAAATGATAAATCTAATTATAAGAATTAATATTGTTTTACATAAAAATCAACTAATTTTTAAAAAAAGTTTGCGTTTGCCATGAGGGCTTAATTAACTACTTGTAACTAACATAAAATTTTTATATAATTCTTGGAACTTTTTTATACTAACAATAGTCTAAGCATTTAAAAAATTTGGAAGGCGGAAAATCTTGTGATTGAGCTTAATAATATTACCAAATACTATGATAATTTCAGAGCCTTAGATAATATTAATCTTAAGGTTGAAAAAGGTGAAATACTAGGGCTATTAGGTCCCAATGGTGCAGGTAAAACTACGGCTATGAGAATTTTATCCTGCTTTATTCCAGCAACTTCAGGGACAGCAAAAGTAGCTGGTTATGATGTCTTTGAAGACTCTATAGAAGTTAGAAGGCATCTAGGTTACTTGCCAGAAACGCCCCCTGTATATTTTGATATGACTGTTTCTTCTTATCTTGATTTTGTAGCAGAATTAAGAGAAATAAAACATAAAGATAAAAAAAACAGAATAATAGAAGTAGCAAACAGACTAGGTTTTGAACCATATCTAGATAGAATTATAGGTACTCTTTCAAAAGGTTATAGGCAAAGAGTTGGATTAGCACAAGCGATGATTCATAATCCAGATGTTTTGATTCTAGACGAACCCACTGTAGGTCTAGATCCTAATCAAATCATAGAAATAAGAGAACTAATCAAAGATTTGGCAAATGACCATACTGTAATT
>CAJOQX010000295.1 GCA_905236865.1 Candidatus Rifleibacteriota bacterium | reverse complement strand
TGTGGAGCGGAGTAATTCCAATCAGGATTGCCTTTTCCAACCGCTAAAATAGAACCGTCACGCATATTTACAGGAATAAGCACTCGTTCACCTAAATGAGCTGCTATAGCTCCTTTTCTAAGAATCATTTCATTAATATCAATATAATTATGAATTGTATGAAAAGATTCTACAGCAGTTAAACCTGCTCGTTCGCATATTATTTCAGCCATTAGTTCTCTGCTTCGAACAGCAAATTTTTGGCAGATATCAACATCGTGTAAATATTCGTCAAGATATTTTCCATAAACAAAGCAAAGGTCGTCTGGAATAGTAGCGTCTCTAGCAGTCCATTGTAGTTGTTCCAGAGCTTTTTGAATTCCTTTACGCCTGCCAGTAGCTTTATATTCAGCAATTAAAGCTTCTTTTTTGGCAAAATATTCTTCTTTTCCTCTATTCAAATCAATAGCAAGCTGTTGATAGTAATTAGCAACCTGTAAACCAAGATTTCTAGAACCTGAATGAATTACAAGATACTTCGTGCCATCATTTCCACAATCGACTTCAATAAAGTGATTGCCACCGCCTAGAGTTCCCAAAGACATTTGCAAGCGTTTTGTTCGTTTAAGCATTCTGAAACAAGCAAGACAAGTTAAATCAAAATGCTCTTTTCTACCTTCCCAAGTATCGAAACCCGATGGAATAAAATGAGCAGCTTCATCAAGTTTTTCCATATCTATATCTTTGTTGGCAAGCCTAACAGTGTACATTCCACAACCAATATCTACGCCAACAACATTAGGCACAACTTTGTCTTTTACGGTCATAGTTGTGCCAATAGTACAACCAATACCAGCATGAACGTCTGGCATTATTCTGATTTTAGCCCCTTGAGTAAACTCAAAATCACACATTCTTTGTATTTGCTCAACAGCATTATCATCAATTATTTTTGCAAAGCTAATTGCCGTATTTATTTTTCCTTTAATTTCTTGCATTTTATTACTCCAATTCAATGCATAAAAAAACCTCTTGCCTTCTCTAAGACAAGCGGTCGAGTTATAACTATTTAAACTTTTGCTTTAAAGCATAAGATAATCATACAAAAAACTGCTTGTCTTAACAGAATACGGCAAATTACTCAGACTTAATCCGAGTTTTGTGCAATTGTAACTATTGTTAAACAAACAATTCTTCATAATATATAAAATCACCTTTTGAATCGATTCAAGTTTAGGAATATCATATTTTATTAGTTTGTGCAATTATTTTTTTTATTATAAAAACAAATAATTTGACTATAAATCAATTTTTTTGTGTGTTTTAAAGTTGAATATATTGTTAAACATTCAACTAATGTGCCTTTACGAGGCTTCGTAGAAGGCGTGGTAATCTATGAAAGCTTCATCAATAAAAGAAAAAGTTTGCGTTTGCCCTGTTCAAGGAAAGAGAAAGTATTGACTTTTTTATTTCTCAAATTTAGAATTATTACAGGCTTTGAGCAAAATGGTTATCTACGCCAGTGTGGTATGTGATAAATGGTGGGTGGTAAGTGTTATAAATAGAAGAGAGATAAGGAAAGTTGAAAACTGAAAGTTCACCATTCAATTTATAAAAAATGTAACTTATTGATTAACATCTACACTGGAATTTGTTTAAATAATTGAGAATATTTTTGTTATATGCAACAAATAGTAATAGACAATAAAATATGTAATTTTTATGCAAAAGGGGAAAAAGCCCCTGTTTTTATCTATATCAATGAGCCTTCTATTCCAGTTGGAGCATATCAGATTACAGAAGCTTTGGAGCAGATAAATAGTGATTTAAATTATATTTTTGTTGAAATATTAATAAATAATTGGGATAAAAACCTTTCTCCTTGGTCTGTAAAAACGAATAACAGAGAGTTTGATGGTAATGCTTTAATAACATTAAATTGGATTATCGAAAAAATAATACCCTATATAAACAATTCTTATAATGAGCATGAAGATGTTTATTTGACGGGTTATTCTTTAAGTGGTTTATTCGCTTTATGGTCAATATATAATACTGATGTCTTTGATGGGGCAGTTTGTTGTTCCGGGTCACTGTGGTACCCTCGATGGAATGAATTTATTCTCAATAATAATATAAAGAAGAAGAGTTTTGTTTATTTGAGCTTAGGTGGAAAAGAAGAAAAGACTAAGAATCCCTTAATGGCCTCAGTTGGAGAGAATACAAGAACTCAACTTAAAATTTTAAAGGATAATTCTTTAATTAAATCTTTGATTCTAGAAATGAATCCAGGAGGGCATTTTGCTGACACTGCTTCTCGTGTAGCAAAGGGTATATATTGGATTTTAAAAGAAATTCGGTTTCAAAAGAACTGGAAAAACTCTTGATATTGGCAAAGGCTTAAAAGAAATAGAATTAAGCAGGATGCTTGAAGTAATTTAAGATTATTGCTATACTATTAAAGCTTCTTCCTAGCTGGCTATATTATAGATTGTAAAATTAAGGATGATGTTGAAAAAGTTAAGCAAGTTTAAAAATTAGTAAAACCTTATTTATAACTTCTCTCATCAATCTTCTATCTTACATCTTACATCTTACATCTTAAATCTTATATCTTATATCTATGAAAACTATATACGCCATTGGCGGTGGCGAAATAAAAAATAAAGAAACAATCGAATTAGACGCTTATCTGGTGGATAAGGCAAAAGAACATGCGAGTTCAAAAAGACCTTATGCTCTTTTTATTCCTACTGCAAGCCATGATTTTATGCCTTATTACAATTCATTTCATAAAATATATACTGGTGTATTTAATGTAAAAACAGATGTGGCTCTTACTATTTATCATGATTATGGTCTGGAAAAAATAAAAAACAAATTCTTGAAAGCTGATATTGTTTATGTAGGTGGCGGTAATACTCTTTTTATGATTGATTCCTGGAAAAAGACTGGCATTCTTGATTTGATTATCGATGCTTATAATCGTGAAGTTATTATATGCGGTCTGTCAGCAGGTGCTATCTGTTGGTTTGAAGATATATATACCGATTCCTTAGAAAATGAAAATAAAAAAGATGTTCCATATTCTATGGCTAAGGGGCTTGGTTGGGTTAAAGGAGTTATTTCTCCTCATTATGACGAAAGAGCAAATGATTTTGATGAAATTGTCTTAAGTCATTATAAAGAAGCTATCGGACTTGAGAATAATTCAATGATAGAAATCATTGATGGTAAGATTACTCAGTCATTTTCTTCAAATAATAAAAATGCTTTTAGAATTATTAATAACAATAGCAAATTATCAAAAGAAGTAATTCTTCCTATGCAAACTTTTTAAACTTTTTTTACTGTGTTTTTGCTGTATTTATTGTAATCTTTTAATTTTTTTATATGTCCGCAAGGACATTACATTATTAACCTATGGTGTCGAAGACACCATAGGACTAGCCTCATGACTAGATTTCGTCCGACAGGACGATACTTCATATCTTTGGGT
>CAJOQX010000294.1 GCA_905236865.1 Candidatus Rifleibacteriota bacterium | reverse complement strand
GAGAGCCGGGCTTGAACCGGCACGGGTTTAAAGCCCACCGGATTTTAAGTCCGGTGCGTCTGCCAATTCCGCCATCCCGGCGTGTGTGTAGTTATAATAACTAATTTTTAATAAAAAGTCAAGCCTTATTTTTTGTTTTATTTTATTATTTTATAATCTTTAAAAATAATAAAAAAATAGTTAAATAAAAAACAACTCCTGCCGAATAATGGTTCAAGTTCTATTTACTTGTAAGGGGATAATTATGAAAAAGGTTGTAAAAACCCTATTAATAGCAGCTCTTGGACTTGGATTTGCTTCTCCTATAATTGCGGCAGAATCAGCAGGACAAGCAGGTGCTTATCTTAAAATGGGTGTCGGTGCAAGAGCACTTGGTATGGGTAGTGCATTTACCGCTGTTTCAGATGATTCAACAGCAGCATTTTGGAATCCAGCAGGGTTAGCAAAACTAAAAAAACGTGAAGCATCTTTTATGCATGCTAATCTAACTGATGATCGTGATTATAACTTCTTTACTTATTCTCATTTATTAAGCGGGAAAGATGGTAAGAGTAATGGCACATTAGCGTTATCTCATATAAGTTTCGGGATAGATGGTATTCCTGAAACTAGAGAGCATCTAAATCCTGCAACAGGTCAGATGGACCCAGATTTGGACGCAAATGGAAATGTAATTATTTACAGTTATTTTGAAGACAAAGAAACTAATACTTTTATTTCTTATGGTAAAGAAATAACTGACAAATTCTATGCTGGTGTAAATTTTAAATATTTAAAACATAAATTATTTACTAATAAAGCCGATGCAATGGGTCTAGATTTTGGTTTTATGTATGATTGGAATGACAAAACTACATTAGGTCTTTCAATTAGAGATTTAGGTGAAAGCTTAGATTGGAATACAGAAAGTGGAACCAAAGATGATGTACCAGTAACCACAACTTTTGGGGTAGCTCATCAATGTAATGACAAGCTTTTGGTTGCTGCCGATTTGAATAAAGTCAAAGATATGGATGTGAAATTTTTCTGCGGTGCAGAATATAAAATTCAGGAAAATGTTATTTTAAGAGTTGGGTCTCACGACAGCGATTTGACTCTTGGTGCTAGTTTTAAACTAGATACATGGAGATTTGATTACTCTTATTCAGATGAAACTTTAGGTGATGCTCACCGCATATCTGCTTCAAAGACTTTTTAAAATAATTTAATTCTTACCCCATTACAAGATTCCTCATCTTCTTCTTGAAATAAAGAAAAAGATGAGGTATTTTTTTTATAATTCAAATAGAATAGAAATGAGTATGTTACGATGAACATAACCGACCAAATAAAACCAAATGGAATCTGTGTAATCTCATTACAAGGTGATATAAACAAAGAAAGCTTGAATGATTTTAAAGAAAAAATAGAAGCTATTGTTAATAAAACAAGGAAAAAGTATGTAATCAATTTCCAATCAGTAAACATTTTTACTTCTGATGGGGCAAGTGTCATTGTTTCAGCATTAAAAAAGTGCAAAAAATTTCAAGGAATAATAAAACTTTCAAATCTATCTCCATCGATACAAGAGCTTTTTGATATGACTAGACTTAACAAAGTTTTCGACATATACGACAGCGAAGAAGAAGCACTGAAGTCAATGAGTGATTAATGGAATTGAGAATTGAGAGTTGAGAATTGAGAATTGAAAACTGCGAGCGAACGAAAGCGAAGCGTGGCAATCCAATATTAAGAATTAAGAGATTATGAGATTAAAAGAAAAATGATAAACTCTAATACTTCCATCTATGCTTTACTTGGTTATCCTGTAGAACATTCGCTAAGCCCTATATTTTGGAACGCAGCTTTTAATGCACTAAATCTTAATTCAATATATGTAGCTTTAGCTGTTACACCAGAAAATATTATAGATTCTTTAAACGGTTTAAAAGTCTCTGGTTTTAAAGGCTTAAACATTACAAGACCTCACAAAGTTGCAGCTTTTGAATTTTGTAATATTGTACATGAAGCTGCAAAAGAAACAAAAATAGTAAATACAATAAAATTTACTTTTAATATATCAGAGGGCTGGAATACTGATGCTATAGGTTTTTTAAATGTTTTAAAAAAGTTTAAATTGCCAGCTTCCAAGGTTTTGTTAATCGGCAATGGTGCTTCATCTCAATCTATTATTTGGGCTTTAAAAAAATATGGAGTAAAACAGATTAATCAAATAGCAAGAAAATTTATTGTTGAAACAGAAGAAACAATAGATAATTCTTTCAATGAAAAAATTTTTTTAAAAAAAATATGTTGGAATATTAAAAATTTTAACAATAGTATAAAAGAATCTGATATAATCATAAATGCTACTCCTCTAGGTTGGAATAAAGAAGATAACATTTTGGGGTTTTCGGACTCTTTAAATGCTACAAAAAGCTTTATTGATCTTAACTATAACAATGAATCAAAACTTCTTTCTTCTGCCCGACAAAAATGTGGCATAACAATTGATGGTCGTGAATTACTTTTTGAACAAGGCGTTGAAGCTTTTAAAATTCTCACAAATTATGCTCCACCTGCCGAAGTAATTAGAAACAGTATATTTGACTAATTATGTTTTGAATTGTAGAATTATTTCTAAAAAGAAATAAGGAAGGATTGCAGAAATGAATCAACCTCTACCTCCTGGCCCTCCTGGAGCACCAGTTAGACCTAACGCAACAATGAATGGAGCACCAGGACAAATAAGAACAGGACAACCAGGAACAATGGTACCTGCTGCACCTGGTCAGATAAGACCTAGTCAACCTGGAGCAATGATGCCTGCTGCACCTGGAGCAGCAAGACCAGGACAAGCTGGAGCTATAGTTCCAGCAGGAGCACGTCCTGGACAAGCAGGGGCTTTAGCACCAAAACCCGCTGGAGGACCTCCTGGTCCAGCCAAGAAGTTGCGTCTTGGTGACTCTCTGATCGCTGAAGGGTTGATTAATGAAGAACAATTACAGCAGGCTTTAGCACTACAAAAGAAAAGCGGTAAGCGTCTTGGTGGTGTTCTTGTTGAAATGCATCTTGTTACAGAACAAGATATCGTTCAGATTCTTTCTAAACAACTTAGAATTCCATTCATTGACCTTTCTAACTATTTAATTGACCCAGTAATTGCTAAATTGATTCCAGAGCATATCGCAAGGCGACACATGCTCATTCCTATAAACAAAGTTAGCAACAAACTTACTGTTGCAATGGTTGACCCATTAAATATTATCGCAATTGATGATATTCAGTTAATGACTGGTTTAATGGTAAAACCTGTTGTTGCTACTCAGACAGATATTAATAAAGCTCTTGGTGATGCTTATGGTGCCAGTGCCCAGCAAGACAAACTTATGGATGACTTGCAGGATATTGGTAATGCTGACGATGAAGGCGGAGATCTTGACGGTCTCGGCGAATTGGGTGAAAATGACGCACCTATCATTCGTCTTTGTAACCTTGTTATTTCTCAGGCTGTTCAAAATGGTGTTTCTGATATTCATATCGAACCATTTGAAAAGGAACTTCGTATAAGATACCGCCAAGATGGTGCGTTACATGTTGCAATGTCACCGCCAAAGAAAGCTACAGCGGCTATTACTTCTCGTATTAAGATTATGTCTGCCTTGAATATTGCTGAAAAGCGTTTACCACAAGACGGACGTATTAAAATCAAAGTTTTAAACCGCATGATAGACCTTCGTGTTTCTGTTCTTCCTGTAATTTGGGGAGAAAAGATAGTTATGCGTATTCTAGACCAGACTTCTTTGAAAGTTAATTTGGAAGATCTTGGATTTGAACCGAAAACTCTCGAAAGATTCAAATCTGGTCTAGCTGCACCTTACGGAATCATTTTGGTTACTGGTCCTACTGGTTCTGGCAAAACAACGACTCTTTATTCTGCTCTAACATCTGTTAACTCTATTGATACAAATGTTATGACAGCAGAAGACCCTGTTGAATATATGTTGCACGGTGTTAACCAAGTTCAATGTAAGCCAGAAATTGGTCTTACATTCGCAGCTGCATTACGTTCTTTCTTGCGACAAGACCCTGACGTAATCATGGTTGGAGAAATCCGTGACTTTGAAACAGCAGAAATTGCAATCAAAGCATCAATGACAGGTCACATGGTTCTTTCAACATTACATACAAATGACGCACCTGGCACTATAGGGCGTATTGTTAACATGGGTATTGAACCTTTCATGGTAACTACTTCAGTTATTTTGGTTCAGGCTCAACGTCTTGTTCGTAAGGTTTGCAAAGACTGCAAATACGAAATCAAACCTAGAGCTGAACAAATTAGCCAATTCGGTATAACTCCAGAACTTCTTAGACGTCTAGACTTGCCACATATTAACGAAAGAAATATGATGTTCTATAAAGGTAAGGGGTGCGAATCTTGTAACAATAACGGAACAAAAGGACGTATCGGTATTTACGAAGTTATGATGATGTCGGAACGTCTTAGAGATATTATTCTTAATGGTGGTTCAACAGACGATATTCGCCGTCAGGCAATTGAAGAAGGAATGTTATCTTTGCGTGAATCAGCATTGAGAAAAGCTCTAACTGGTATCACCACTATAGAAGAAGTTGTTCGTGTTACTATGGGTGACCACTAATAATAATTTAGTAATTAGCAACGAGGAATTAGGAATTATAAGGCTAAAATTTATGAATTTTTTTGCTTTTAATTCATAATTCCTTTTTTTTATTGACTCTATTAAAATTTCAATATTAAATGTATTATTAAGTAATTATATATTTTATTTTTAAACAAAAACTTAGTTTAAAAAAATATATATGCTACAAACTCTTTAAGGAGAGCAATAAATGTTTGTTCTTAACGACTTACTTAATCTAGTTATAGAAAACGGTGCTTCCGATTTGCATCTGACTGTAGGAACTCCACCAGTTATTCGTGTTGACGGTGATTTGATACAGACCGACCTTGATGTTCTAACACCGATGGACACAAGATCGCTCATATATAATATGCTTACTGCCGAACAGCAAAAAGAATTTGAAGAAAATATGGAACTGGACCTTTCTTATTCTGTTCATGGTTTTGGTCGATTTCGTGTTAATGTTTATAAGCAAAGAGGTTGTATCGGAGCAGCATTTCGTATTATTCCTACTAAGATTCCTACTATCGAAGAGTTGAGATTGCCCGAAAAATTACGCGATTTTACAAGATTACGAAAAGGTCTCGTTCTTTTTACAGGTCCTACTGGTTCTGGTAAATCTACTTCATTAGCCTGTTTGATTAACATTATTAACGAAACTCGCAGATGTCATATTATGACTATTGAGGACCCTATTGAATATTTACACTACCACAAACGTTCAATAGTAAATCAGCGAGAACTACATATTGATACCAAATCGTTTGATGAAGCTCTTAGACGTGTTCTCCGTGAAGACCCAGACGTTATATTGGTAGGTGAAATGCGTGACTTGGAAACTGTTGCAGCAGCTTGTACAATGGCTGAAACAGGTCACTTGGTTTTTGGAACATTACATACAACAGATGCTGCACAAACAATTAACCGTATCATAGATATGTTTCCACCTCACCAGCAAAGCCAGATAAGATCACAGTTGTCTTTTGTTCTTAGAGCGGTTGTAGCACAACAATTATTGCCTATGGCTAGCGGAAAAGGTAGAATTGTTTCTAATGAAATATTGATTGGTAACCCTGCTGTTGCTAACTGTATTCGTGAACAAAAAGTTTCTGGGCTTTATACAATTATGCAGACTAGCCATGACGAAGGCATGATGACTTTTGAAATGTCGTTAAGAGACCTTTATTTACGTGGTGATATAACATTAGAAGAAGCTATGCTTCATACTATGCATCCAAAAGAACTTGAAAGAATGTTAAAAGGTGGTTGATATCAATTAGTAAATAAATTAAGTGGTATTGAAGTAAATATGAGGACTCGCATTTTACGAGTCCTTTTTTTATATTCAAAAAGCCTCATCAAGAAAAAAAAAGCCTTATCAACAAAAAAAAGCCTCAGCTTTTTGCTGAGGCTTTTTCTTTTCTTATTTAATATTACTGCTGTTTTCTAGCTGCTTTATCTTTTCTAGCAGATTTAGCTTTTTTATTGGCTTTATTATATTTTTCTTTTGCTTCAATTGCTCTAACGTCGTTATCACCGTATTCATTCTTCAAATTTACATAGTCCATATAAAGTTTATATACGCTGTTTTGAACAGAAGAAGCTTGCCATTCACTATCATCGCCCCATTCTGCTTTTTTATTTTCTATATTGAATTCTATTGGTTTAGAAAGATCGCCTTCAGCATCTGCAATTGCAGCCAAACCTTTTGTAAGAAGTGCGTCACCAGCATTGTTACCTCTAACAGCTACAGCACCATCGACAACAGCGACAGATGTCTTTTGGCGTGAAGAAACAGCAACTTCAAATTCTGTTCCTCTAATACCAGCTACTAATGAAGGAGTTTCTATTCTGAATTCTGTACCACGTTTTGTAAACTTATACCAAGTCTTACCTTTGAATACTCTAACACTCATTGGTTGAACTTCAATTAAGGTTTTTTCTTTAATACGCATATTGGTACCATCAGAAAAAGCAAGAGTAGCTTTTGATTCTTTTAAGGTTTCGAGAAGGTCACCAGCATAGAGTTGACAGGATTCTTTTATTACATCTGTTTGAGTGCTACCAACGCGAGTTAATTTTACTTGACCACTAATAATTTCAAGCTTTGCATCAAGTGCAACAAGTTCTTCTGCTGCAAAAGTTGCAGTTGAAAATACTAAACAAAAAACGGCTAATAAAAAGCACATTGAGGTGCGGTTCATAATAATAAAGCCTCCTGATAAACTTATATGCTTATTGAAATGAAATACTTAGATATTACTATTATAAAAAGCAATCGATAATATGTCAAGTGTACAATAAGAAAAAGTGTCAATTAGTTAATTGACAAAGTAAATTCCGTTTAAACTGAAGTTAGTTTGGCAAAATCCTAAACGGAATTTAGTCTGGCAAAATCATTT
>CAJOQX010000293.1 GCA_905236865.1 Candidatus Rifleibacteriota bacterium | reverse complement strand
ACAGTTTGCAGGTTCTTCTTCCGTTCCAGCTCACGTTGAAATGATGGGCTTCCTCGGAATGGGTAACAACCCAATGGTTGGTGCAACTGTTGCTGTAGCTGTCGCAGTTGAAAATGCAATGAAGTAATTTAGGCAATAAAAAAAGCTCACTTAGTAATAAGTGAGCTTTTTTTATTGCCGTTTTTCTCCCCTAACACTTTCCACTTCTTATTTATTCATTTTTTGTCTTATATTTAATATTAGACTCATAAAAATAAGTTAGATTAAACTAATTTTTTTCTTGCATTTTTAAATAAAGTTTAGTATATTAAAAATATCAAAGTAAAACTTGAAAGGAAGCAACCAATGAAAAAAAATTTAACCGCTATCATAGCTGCATCAGCATTAATGTTTTCTACAGTTAATCTAGAAGCTGCCCAACAAAAACAAACAAAACAACCACAGTTAAAAGATTGGACAGTTGCGGTTTTCTTAAATGCAGACAATAACCTCGACTATTTTGGTGCTAGAGATGAAAAAGAAATGGCACAAGTAGGTTCTAACGACTATATGAATATTGTTACCCTCATAGACAGAGAAAGAGGTCCAGCTCAAATAAATTATATCGAAAAGAATAATATAAAAAAGATTAAAGATATGGGCGAACTTGACATGGGGGACTACAGAGAATTTGTTAAGTTTGTCAAATTTGTAAAAGAAAATTATCCCGCTAAGAAATATTGCTTTAATATATGGAATCATGGTTCTGGTTGGAAAGACAAACAAAAAAATGTAGTCAGAGGCGTTTCTTACGATGATTCATCAAATAATCACATTACAACTAATCAACTTACAATAGCTTTAAAAGAAGCCAATGAAATTCTTGGTCAGAAAATTGACGTTTTAGGTTTTGATGCTTGTTTGATGCAAATGGCTGAAGTATTATATGCTTGCAAGGATTACGCAAAATATATGGTTGCTTCTGAAGAAACAGAACCTGGCAATGGAGCTCCTTACGATGAGATATTAAAAGATGTTAAAAAAGGAATGACTCCAGCTGATTTTGCAGATAATTGGGTAGGTTCTTTTCTTGTTTCTTATAATGAAGATAGTGAACAGCCAGAAGCTACTACTCAATCTGCTGTAGATTTGAGCAAAGTAGATAAACTGATTGATGCTATCAACGGTTTTTCAAAAGCCGTAATAGCAGGTAAACATTCTGGAATCGTTGGGAGAGCACAGGCTTGGGCTCAGCATTATGCATACTATGAAAATATCGACCTTATAAGTTTGTTAAATGCAATGAAAACTTATTTAAAAGATGTTAATGACCCAAGTTTAACTACAGCTATTGAAAAGCTCCGTGCAGCAGTAAAAGAAGCTGTCATATCACATGGTTATACTGACGACAAATTAGAAAATTCACACGGTATTGCAATTTTCCTTCCTGGCATGAGCGCAAGTGTTCCAAAATTGTATCGAGAATTAGCATTTGCAAAAGATACAATGTGGGATGATATGATTGATGAAATCGGTAAAAGAGCTGTTATCGACGAAGTTCTTAAAGATGTTAAAGCAGGAAAAACCGATTCATTCAAAAAAGCTGTAGCAAAAGCGAAAAAAGATCCAAGCAATGCTGTTTATCGTTCTTTGCTAAGAGAAGTAAATTATCTCTATGCTTCAGAAAATGCTGTTCCTGCAGAAAGCAAAAGCGAAGTTGAAAAACTTCTTAACAATTTGAAAGAAGCAGTTAAACGATAACTATTTGAAATTCTACGCATTTCGTTTAACCCTTTTTGGTAGTCAATAAAATTTTTCTTCAATCCCTTGGTCATAAGTCCAAGGGATTTTTGTTTCCTATAATTTCTATAACTTTTTGCTCAAGTTTAGATTCATCTTTAAAAAAAAGATTTAGATACTTTTTATATTCATCTGAAAAATGATTAGAAATAACTAGCTTTTCTTCATGTTCTGGTAATTCCAGTTTAATCGCATAAGCATGAAGCAAATGATGAGTAGCCCCTAAAACTTCATAGTCATTAAAAGTCAATTCCTCATCGTTAAAACGTTTTAAATAGTATTTCCCATAAAAAGAATAAAGTTTATCACCAACAATAGGGAAACCAGAAATTGCACAGTGAACTCTAATTTGATGTTTTCTTCCTGTATTTAACTTCGCAAGCAAAAGAGTTAAACCATCAACATTCCCTAGTTTTACAAAATCAGTAGATGCTTCTTTACCCATTCCATCCTTAGCTTCTATAATTTTATAACCAATAGGTGGTATGTTTGATTCTGCTAAAGGAACATTAACAGAAAACACTGATTTATAAACATTGCCTCTCACTATTGCAAGATAATACTTTTCCTTCATAATAAGCAACGGACTTTTTCTTAATTTATAAGGTTTATCAAACTTCTTTTTTAAATATATTAATAAACCGCTTGTTTCCCTATCTAATCTGTGTATTGGATTTAAATTATCTACATGGGTATCATTACGTAATAAAGCTGTCATATTCTGTTTAAAAAACCTATGGTTAGATGAAATAGGCAGATTTGCAGGTTTGCTCACAACAATAATATTTTCATTTTCGTAAATTATGTGATAATTGCAATTTAAATCAGGTTCAAAATAATTAGGGAAAACAAAACTTAAGCAATCATTCTCATTCAATATTTGTTCGCTATTTGCTTTTTCTCCATTAACCAAGAGTTTACCAGAAAGAATTATTTCTAACCATTCTTCTTTTGTTTTATAAGTAAAACGGCCAGTCAGATAATCTATTACCGACTGACCATTAAACTCTCTTTTAACTTTTGATTTTAATTCTAAATCGTAAATCACTATTCTTTATTATTCGTGATTCCAAAGGGAATATGTACCGAGGGAATATGTTTACCAGACGAACTCTTTAGATGAGACATTTGATCGTCAAAGAAAATATGAGGTTTCATCACTTCTAACACCCTACCCTTTTCTATGCCACCTAAGAAAAAGGCTTCATCAACTTCCATTCTCCATTTACGTAAAGTCATAATAGCTCTTTCATGAGCAGGTGCACTTCTTGCTGTAACAATGGAAATTCTCAAAAATCGTTTATATTTATCTGGATATTTTCTAGCACTAATTCTATCTGCTCTTTGTAAAGCTGATAGATGTTTAAAAAGTTTAAATAAAGGACCTGGATCCATTGCGTTCTTGGCATTTGCTATTTCGTTTTCGTGAAAAGCATCTAAATCTTTTTCTTGGAAAATTCGCTCTGCTTTATCATCAACTATTACCCCATCAAAGTCAAAAGCGATTCTCAATTCATCATCATTTAAATCATCTTCTTCCTTGCTAGAGCCTAATACGGTTCCAGCAGGATAACCAGCTTTAACTGCTTCTTTTACGTCTTCCGCATTAGCTGACAAAAAAAGAGAAGTATTAAAAGCTGGAATATATTCTATCGGCGATTTTCCGTTTAAAAAGCCAGCTCTAACAATATCTAATCCGTAGTGTTTTATTGAATTAAAAACTCTTAATCCAGTATCGGGGTCATTTTTAGAAAGAAGGATTACTTCAATCGGCTTGTATTCGCCAAATCTTTTATTAATCATCAATAATCTTCTTACAAAAGGAAAAGCAACGCCTGGTTCAAATATAACATTTTGTTTTTGTCGAGTATACCTTTTGTAATAAGAAAAGCCTTTTTCACGAAAGACCTTATCAGACTCTGTTAAGTCGAAAAGAGCACTTGAAGCAACAGCTATTACTAATTTTTCGGTAATATTAAAACCCATATTATTTCCTAATTGCAGAAATTTTTGAATAAATCGGCAATAAATTTGTTTTTGTTTATATTTTTATTTTGATAATGTATCTGAAGCAATTTCTGCTGTATCACTTGCTATTATGGGTTCTGCTTTAATTTCGTTAGTATCTTTTTGCTGATTTTCTTTTAAATTTTGAACAATAGAAAAACCAATCACTATAGCTAGTCCAAAAACAATACCATACTTCAAACCTGAAAAATAATAACCAATAAAAGATTTTTCTTCTTGAGCCTCTTTATTTTCTTTATTGTTTGAAACTATTGAATCTTCTGTTTCTTTTTGTGGACATTCAGATTCTTTTTTAGATTCTATTCTTTCTGATTCTGACATTATATAAAAAAATTTAATCTATGTTAAAGGATATCAGCTATTTCAATTTATAAAATACGATAGGTTATATTGTAAAAATGTTATAGGTTAGATATGACTAATCGTTTATTACAGAGGCTATCCGAAAACTAGCTTTTTACTTTAAAATTAGCTTCGGCTAATTATTTTAAAATCCCCCTTACCGCCTTTGGCAGTCAGCCCCTTCAGTCTCGCTTTCGTTCGCCAGCTCCCCCACCATTCGTGGGGGAGCTTCGCCTTTATGAAAGAGGGCGAGGGCATAACTCCATACACTGAATTTTTAAAAAATTCTTAGTTTTTAGATAGCCTTTATGTAAGGGGTAAAGACATTACACCACACACTGAATTTTTAACAAATTCCTAGTTTTCGGACAGGCTCTATCACAGACGCTTCCAAAGAGCAGCAGCTTGTTCTCTTGCTTTTGCCATCATTTCGATTTCTTCGTCTTCGGTCAAGAAAGTAAGTTTGCCATTTTCCATAATGGTCTTGCCTTGACAAATAGTAGTCATACATTTAGCAAAAGGTATGCCATAAGTTAAATGACCAAGAGTATTGTTAGCATCTATTGGTGTTGGTGGTATATAATCCCAAACAACGATATCAGAAACATAACCTTCTTCAAGGACACCAATCTTGCGTTTCATCATCTTTGTAGCAAGTCTTGGGTTATTAACGCACCACATTTTCCAAATTTCACCATAAATCTTACGAGGATCTCCAGCTTGATGTTTGTGGATGAAATTTGCTGTTACTAAATCCATTAATGGAGAAGCTGACATTCCGTCAGTTCCGAAGCTGACATGAATACCCTTTGCCATCATTTTTTCTAATGGAGCACATCCAACAGCATTATTCATATTAGAACGTGGGTTATGAACAGAATTTGTTCCTGTTTTTGCCATAATTTCAATGTCTTCGGTATCGCAATGAACTCCATGAACAAATATACTATCTTCGCCAGTTAAACCGAATTTATGAAGTCTATCTACAACTGAACGATAGCCACGTTTTACAGCGTCTTCATTATCAGTAGTTCCTTCAGCAACATGGATATGAACACCTGTCTTCAAGGTTTTCATAAGTTCAGCAGTTCTTTCTAAATCAGAATCACTAAGAGTGAAACTAGCGTGCAAACCAATTAAACCGCCCATATCTGCTGCATTTTCCATCTGACACTGTCTAATAAAATTAGCATTTTCAGCAAAACCTTCATCAGTAATTTTCTGACCATCTCTATCAGAAATTTCATAACACAAATTGCCTCTTAAACCACATTTTCTGAAAGCTTTTTTCAGAATATCAAGAGAACCAGTTACAGCATAAGGACTAGCGTGATGGTCTATTAATGTGGTAACGCCATTTCTAACAGCATCAAGAAGTGGAATCATAGCTGTAAGATAAAGGTCATCTAGTGTCAAAGCCTTATCTAATTTCCACCAAAGTCTTTCTAATACCTGTAAAAAGTTTTCTGCTGGTGGATCTTTCAATGTTATACCACGAGAATATGTGGAATAAAGATGCATGTGAGTATTAATAATACCAGGCATTACTACACGACCATTAACATCGGTCATTTTTGCATCTGGGTATTTTTTCTTAACTTCTTCTGTAGTGCCTACTGCATGAATTTTTTCTGCATCATAAGCAACAGCACCATTATGAATAACCTTATGATTTTCACCAAGAGTAACTATAGTTGCGTTACCGATAATTTTCATTCAATCAGACCTCATAATAAAAAGATTTTAAAACACTTGAAAATTCTAACATATTGAAATGGCTTATAGCAATTATTTTTTTAGAGATTAGAGATTAGTAGTTAATTGACAAAGTAAATTCCGTTTAAACTGAAGTTAGTTTGGCAAAATCCTAAACGGAATTTAGTCTGGCAAAATCATTT
>CAJOQX010000292.1 GCA_905236865.1 Candidatus Rifleibacteriota bacterium | reverse complement strand
AATGGATAAAAATCTAATTTTCATGCCTAAAATATGCAATTTATACAAATTATTCCTACCTAAAATATGATAATTTATATAAATATTCGTGGATTTTTTATTGATTTACAATTAAAAGTATAGTATTAATAAAGGCAAGAGGTTCAAATGCTAAAACGAAAAATTGAAGAAAAACTTATCGAGTGGAAAAAAAACAAAGATAAAGTTTGTCTAATGATAAAAGGTGCTAGACAGGTTGGTAAAACCTTTATTGTTAATAAATTTGCCAAAGAGAACTATAAATACTATACCTATATTAATTTTATAGAAAACCCAGAATACTCAGCTATTTTTGAAGGTAATTTAAACATAGATAATCTTATAAAGCAGATTTCTATACGTGTTGAAGGGGCACAATTAGAACCATATAAGTCATTAATCTTTCTTGACGAAATTCAGATGTGCCCAAAAGCTAGAACAGCACTTAAATTTTTTTCTATAGATAAACGTTTTGATGTTATAGCGTCAGGTTCGTTGCTTGGTATCAATTATAAAGAAGTTCCTTCTTTTCCTGTTGGCTATGTAGAACATTTAGAAATGTTTTCTTTGGATTTTGAAGAATTTTTATGGGCTAATAATATTTCAGAAAAATCTATTTTAGATATAAAAAAATATTATGAAAAAAAAGAAAAAGTTCCTTTAGCAATTCATTCAAAAATGATGGAACTTTTCAAAGAATATATAATTGTTGGCGGAATGCCAAGAGTTGTTACAGAGTATATAAACACAAAAGATTTTTCAAAAGTACTAAAATTGCAACGATCAATAATTATCGATTATGAAAATGACATAGCAAAATATGCGGATAATCTAGAAAAAGTCAGAGCTAAAGCATGCTTTGATTCCATTCCAAAACAACTTGCTAAAGAATATAAAAAGTTTCAGTATTCTGTTGTTGAGAAAAAAAGCACCGCAAAGAAGTATTCAAGTAGCATAAAATGGCTTAAAGATGCAGGCATAATAAATATTTGTCATAATATTACAAATATAGAACTTCCGTTAGAAGGAAACGCAAAAGACGACTGTTTTAAAATTTATATGGCTGACACAGGGCTTTTAATGGCTATGCTTGAAGACGGATCTCAAGAAGATATTATAGATGGCAATCTAGGTATATATAAAGGTGCTATATTTGAAAATATAATAGCAGATATTTTTGCTAAATCAGGTAAAAAACTATATTATTACGAACGTGATTCTAAACTAGAAATAGATTTTGTAATAAGATACAATAGAAAAGCTGTTCCAGTCGAAGTAAAATCTGCTGACAATACCAAAGCAAAGTCTTTAGAATCACTATTTAGTAAAAATTTAATTTCTTTTGCAATAAAACTTTCTAGTAAAAATGTTAGTGGAACAGAAAAGATTGTTAGTTTTCCTCTTTATATGGCAATGTTTATATAAAAGTCTATTTTCTAATTCCACCTTTCACCTACCACAGTCACTCATCACAAAAACCTTTATTTAAGTCTGTGTTTGCTCTGTGTGGATATAAAGCAATATTTGTAGATAATTTTGACTTGTGCTATAATATAAGTACATTATTCTATTGAGGTTAATAACAAATGATTAATTTATTTATCCAATTACTTGTTAGTGCAGCTGTTTTTCTTATTTTATCCAAAATTCTTCCTGGTTTTCAAATAAAAGACTTTAAAACTTCTATTCTTGTTGCTGTAATTTATGGCATATTAATGGTTGTTGGCTCTTTATTAGTTGGTCCGCTTCAGTTTTTATCTGCTACTTTAGTTAAACTTGTTAGCTGGATTCCACTTATTGGTTCAATTGCTAATATAGGAGCTATTATTCTTGCTTTCCTTTTAAAATTTATTATTGGCTCAATTATGCTTTCTATTACAGATGCAATTTTGAAAGATTTTAAGATGAATTCTTTCATGGTTGGTATCGTAGCCGCTTTCATCATTTCTCTAGTTGGTTGTTTTCTTCCAATGTATTAATCAGTAAAGTAATAAAAAGCTGCATTTATTGCAGCTTTTTTTATATAATAGTTATGGAAATAGATTACCAAAAGTGCATAGAAGAAATATACGAAGAAACAAAACCTCTCATCGGTAAGGGAAAAGTTGCTGATTATATCCCTGCCTTAGCCGAAGTTGACCCCAATCAATATGGTATATCTATTTATACGCTAGAAGGTCAAACCTTTTCTGTTGGTGATGCCCAAACCCCATTTTCTATACAAAGTATTTCCAAGGTTTTTGTTTTATCTATGGTTTTTGCAGCTCTTGGAGATACTATTTGGTCTAGAATGGGTAGAGAACCTTCTGGAAGTTCTTTTAATTCACTAGTTTTGTTAGAAACAGAAAATGGCAAACCAAGAAACCCTTTTATTAATGCAGGTGCTCTAGTTACAACAGACTGCTTGCTAAGTATTTCCAAGAATCCTTTAAAAGATATTTTGGTTTATGTTAGAAATTTAGCAAATAACAAAAGCATAAATTATGATTCGGTAATTGCAAATTCAGAGCTAGAAACAAATTTCCGAAATGCTGCTTTACTTAACTTTATGAAAAGCTTCCAAAACATAAACAATAATGTTAATGATGTGTTAAATACTTATTGTCATCAATGTGGTCTTATGATGAGTTGTGAAGATATAGCAAAAGCATTTTCTTATCTAGCAAATGGTGGTGTAAATCCTTTTAATGGAAAAAGACTGTTGACGCTTAGTCAGACAAAACGCTTGAATGCCTTAATGCAGACTTGTGGCTTATATGATGAGTCTGGTGAATTTGCTTTTTGTACTGGTTTACCTGGCAAAAGTGGTGTTGGCGGTGGAATAGTAGCTATTATTCCTAAGATTCTTTCTATTTGCGTTTGGTCACCAGAACTTAACAAACACGGTAATTCACTAGTTGGAATGAAAGCATTAGAACTATTTACCACAAAAACAGGTATATCAATCTTTTAAAAAACTTTTACCAAAACTAAATTAAACTTCTATTTCATTACCTTCTTGAAATTTGGGCACTTTTTTATCAACAGAATAAGTATCCATTTTCTCTCTCTTTATTTAAGTGATTAAATCTTTATACCATATAAAGATTTGGTTTAGATAGTTTTTCTATTAGCTCTTGTACTTGCATAGAAAAAAAAAAGAGTGTAAGATGGAATCTTAGAAATTAGGTGATAGAATAATTCGAGGTATTCTTTATGGCTCTGATATTAGTCAGAGAGATAGTTCAAGATCAGAATCTTATAGTTGTTGCTGGAAAAGATGGATTAGACAGAAAAATAATATCTTCTGAAGTTCATAGACCAGGCTTAGAACTTGCTGGTTTTTTTGAACATTTTGGATATGAACGTATAATAGTTCTTGGTCGTACAGAACTAGCTTATCTAGGTGAACAACCTGCCGAAACAAGAAAAGTCAGGTTAAGACAACTCTTATTTTTTAATATTCCTTGTATTATAATAACAGACGATTTGCTTGTTCTAGAAGAACTTATAGAGCTGTGCAATCAAAAAAATATTCCATTATTGAGAACTTCAGCAAAAACAGGCGAATTTATATACGAACTGTCAAAATATCTCCACAATAGGTTTGCTCCACGAAAAAGCGTTCACGGAGTTTTTGTAGAAGTATATGGAGTAGGTATTTTGATAATGGGTGCTTCTGGTATAGGTAAAAGTGAATGTGCACTTGAACTTATAAAAAGAGGTCATAGATTAGTCGCAGATGATGCAGTTCAATTAATGAAAATTAGCGACACAAAAATTATGGGGTCTCCTGATGATATGATTAGACATCACATGGAGATCAGGGGGCTTGGAATTATCGATATAAGATCTTTATTTGGCATTGCTGCTACAGCCGATGAAAAAAATGTTGATATGGTTATAAACCTTGAAAAATGGGACGACAACAAAGAATACGACAGACTTGGCATTTTTCAAAGAACCGTTAAATTTTTAAAAGTTGAAATTCCATCTACCACAATTCCTGTTAGAGAGGGCAGAAATCTTGCTGTTGTTGTTGAAACTGCAGCAATGAATTTCTATCTGAGAAGAATGGGTATTTTAAGTGCAGAGAGATTTTCTAGGCAGTTAAAAGCCAAAATGGGCGGAGAAATCTAATGTTTTTTTTCTTTCGCCGAATGATTAATCACAAAGTCAGAGCCCGTAGATGGGTTTTTTATTTGTTCCTTGGCTTTTTGATTATGGGTTTTGGCTTTACTTTCTTCTCTTTGGCAATATTAATGCTTGCTCCTGCAACAGTAGAAACTCTAAGATCTTTTCATCCTCTTGCATTAGCTTTTACAGCATTCACAGCAGTTCTTATTAGCTGCTATTGGTTTTATAAAGGCTTTAAACTTGCATTTTCTATGTTAGACAGCCGCGATGCAGAACTTTCTTCAAGACTAAAAGAATTTGTGTTTCATCGTAACAAAAAAGATAATCGACCATCTCTTGTAGCCTTGGGTGGGGGAACAGGCTTAAGTTCTCTTTTAAAAGGTCTAAAAGAAGTCGATGTTAAACTTACCGCTGTAGTTACTGTTACAGATGATGGTGGGTCTTCTGGAAGGTTGCGTAAAGACTTACAAATTTTACCTCCTGGTGATATTAGAAACTGTATTGTTGCTTTATCTAGATCGGAAAGTTTACTTTCAAGACTTTTTCAATATAGATTTTCTGAAGGTGGGGAAATTGAAGGACATAGTTTTGGAAATCTTTTTATAGCTGCTATGACTGGTGTAATCGGTGATTTTGGAAGTGCTGTTCGTGAAGTAAGCAGTATTCTTGCTATAAAAGGTCATGTTATTCCTGTTACTACCGATAACGTTCAACTTCATGCTGAATTTGATGATGGAAGCGAAATGACTGGAGAAACCGCAATTTGTGATGAAAAAAAACGAATTGCCAAAATGTCTTTAATACCTAATTCTCCTTCGCCTAACCAAGAAGCCCTAAGTGCTATTGATGATGCCAATATGATTATTTTAGGTCCAGGAAGTCTTTACACCAGCGTAATTCCTAATCTTCTCGTTCCTGGTGTTGTCGAACATATCAATAAAAGCGAAGCTACGGTTGTTTATATTTGTAACGTTATGACTCAGCCTGGTGAAACAGATGATTTTAACGCTCTAGACCATGTAAAAACAATTCTCGATAAAACAGGTTTGGAAAAATTAGATATAGCTATTGTTAATTCGAGAAGAGCTGCTAAGAGCTTGATGAGCAAATACGAATCTAAAAATCAATATTGGGTTCCACCTACTGTTAAAAAAATTGAAGATTTAGGAATTAGAGTCGTTTCTGCTGATTTGCTTTCAGAATCTGATTTATTACGACACAACCCAAATACCTTGGCGAATATTATTGCAAATTTAGTTGTTGAAAAGAAAAACAACGATACTGAAATTAAAGACCTAAGTAATGATGACTAATAAGTAAGTTGCAAGGTTATTACTTTTATGTTAATTTAGCTCCACTATGTATCCTATTTTATTTCAAATTGGCTCAATAAGAATTGGTTCCTACGGCGTAATGTTAGCTTTTGCTTTTTTAACTGGTTTTCTTCTTGTTAATAGACAGTTTAAAAAAGCAGGTGTAAGTGTTGATTTAGCTTGGGACTTACATTTTCTCGCTATTTTTGGTGGTATGGTCGGTTCTAGAATCATGTATGTATTAGAAAATATCTCTGAATTCATAGCTGATCCTCTTCATACTCTTATTTTCTCTACTACAGGATTTTCTGTGCTCGGTGGCTATGTTATGGCATTTGGATTATGTATGTGGCGAGTAAAAAAATCTGGGGAACCATTTTTTAAACTTGCCGATTTGTATGCCCCAGGTTTAGCTTGGGGGTATATCTGGGGCAGAATGGGCTGTATTTTTGCTGGAGATGGATGCTATGGTCTTCCATGCAAATTACCATGGGCTATGACTTTTCCTAATGGTATAATCCCTACTTTAAGTTCAAACAATTCTTTATTGGTTGAAAAATTTAAGGAATTATTTCCAAATGAACCAGTTCCCATTGATATTCCCGTTCATCCAACCCCTCTTTATGAATCCTCATTATCACTAATTCTTTGTTTAATATTGCTATTTGGTCATTGGAAAATTGGAAAAGGTCATAGATTTGCATTTTTCTTAGTTTGGTTCGGAATTGCTAGATTCTTTATTGAATTTATTAGGCTTAATCCTTTTGATTGTTTTGGTATGACATCTAGCCAATGCTTAGCAATTTGTTTTATTGTAGTGGGGATATTGATTTACTCCACATCAAAAAACCGAGAAACATACACAGTAAAATAATTTTCAATATTCGTAAAAATATTTTTACATATATTGAAAATTATTCACAGAATGCTATATTATGTTAAATATTCAAATTTCAAACAACAAGAAACAAATTATATAACAAAAGAAAGTAAATAAAAAAAATGTCGGAAAATCAAATAATAGAATTTCTTCAACCAGACGCACAGGATTGGGAAAAATTAGAACGTATTTCCGAAATAGATATGCAAGGTTTTGGTGAAGATGGCATTTCAACATTCAATCTCTCTCAATTCGCAAGAGGTGGTTCTATATTTTGTTTATCGTTAAATGGTTTAATTATTGCAGAAGCAGTGGTATTAAGAAATTTTAGAGACAATGGAGCCGAAATATTCGGATTTGCTGTAGCTAAAGGATATTTCAATCAAGGTTATGGGACAAGACTTTTACAGCATTTAAAAGAAGTTGCTAAAGAAACAGGAATAGAATATTTTGAACTAACAATGAATCCCGATAGGCCCGTCTTACACAGATTATATATTGGAAAGGCTGGGTTTTACAAAAAAGCAGAATTAACTCCCCATCCACATAAACATGAACCACGTTGGCTTTTAAGATACGACTTATAAGAAACCAATAATTCTTTTCTTTTATAGAATATTTATTTTATTGCAGATAATATATCTTTAAAAATTAAATAATTATGTTTAATGCCGTCATTTAAATCTAAAGAAATATTAGATTTAGAATATAAATTAACTTTATCAGTGTATCGATTAACCTCTTTTAATTGTTCTATTAAAATCTTTTTCTTCTTTCTCGCAAAAGCTTTATCCACGCCCTTCAACGAATCTACAGAACGAGAACAAGTTTCTATTAGAAATCCATATCTATTTTTAAGTGGAATTAAATATTCCTGCTCTATTGAATTTATAATTTCTGGAGAATAACGATGTATATATATCAAACACTTAAAAGCATTTTTAGTTCCAGAATCAAACATCCAATAAATAGGCCTTTTTCTATAAATTTTACAATGATCTTTAAAAAAACAATTAATAAAATAATTTCTGATTTTTTCTCTGGCAAGCCCATTTCCACTAAGGCTTTCTGCAATAAAATTTAAATTTTCCTCTAAGGAATCTTTTCCATATAAAGTAACAATAAATTTTTCTAACAATGAAATAATATCATTTTCAAAATAACTATCTTGGCATATAGTTATAATATTATTAGAAACTGGTTTATAATTTTTATATTTATTAGGTTTCCATTTTCCACCCGCATAAACTAAACCTTTTTTGTCAATTGAATATCTTCCAAAAATACAACCAACAGCATAAGACAAAAAGCTTTTCACCGCTTTTTTCCTATCTACTTTCTTTATCGTAACAAATTTTTCTTCTATTTCTTGGGTTAATTCATTTTCTAAACCGTAAAGACTTATAAAAACTTTATTTAAATATTCTTCATTTTTAATTAATTCATCTCTTTGAGAGCTGTTTTCCTTTTCCCATATTTCATAATTTTTGTACATTGATGTAAAAATATTTTTACATAATGGATGAGTTTTAAAATTCCAGCTGTATTCATAAGAATTCCAATCTTTTTTTACTAATTCGATACATTTATCAGCGATTTTTTCTATTTTTCCTGAATTATCAATAGTCAGAAAAGGTAAATGCAATAAATCTCCAATATGATAATGCATAGTTGAATTAATCATATTAAGCAAATAATTAGTTATTTTTGAATTTAATAAAGCCAACAAATACTTTTGTTCTTTCCCATCACAAAATAAAATAGGATTTTCTAAATTAGGAATACAATAATCATAGAAAACCCTTGCAGAAAAAGCACCATTAGTTGTGTGACTCCAACAAATACCATTATGATTATATTTATCTATTGAAATAGAAGATTTGTTATATTTGTTTATTTCTTCACCATTATTTTTCCAATTTATAACATAATCATAATTGCCAAACCATTTACAAAAAGCTCCTCCTTTAGGGTGCGGATACCATTGTTTTATGTAACTTTTATTTTTTTTAAAATCTATTTCTTCAAAAGGAACTTCAAACCAGTATCTTAAAAATCTATCATTGTTACCTGTTTGTAAACCAACTACAGCCTCATATTTATCTCCAATAATCCCTTTTTTATAAATATCCAAAAGTTCATTTTTAACCCAATAAGCAATAGGCGAACCAAGAATCAAATTAAACTTTTCAGATGAAATCTTAGCCGATCTATTTTTTGTAACAGGAAATTCAAAAGGTTTTTCATTAATTACATCAAAATATTTTACATAATTGTATGTTCCAATATAGTTATGGATTTTTATTTTTCTTAAAACCGAAACAGAAGTTCCAAAAGCAATATCCATAACCATATTTTCAAGATGAAGAAGATTATCAATTGTATGCTCATTAATTATTTGTTTTCTAAATTTTTCAAAACTCGGATTAAACATCCAGTTTTGCATTGTTACCATACAGCTATAACCAATTTCATTAGTCAATTCTAATCCACGTTCTAGAAAAGCAGAAAATAAATCAGCCTTAGTTGTTGGATATTCCTTTTTTAAAAAATCCGCTAATTCTTGGGTCATACCACCTCCTCCCATATAAGGAGGATTAGTCAAAACTATTTCATATTTTTGCGATAGAATTTCTGCTGTTTTTAATAGTGACAAAATCCGATTTTGTATTTTATTATTTTTATCTTCAATTTGTTGCTTTTTTAATTCATCTAATCTTTCGTGTATCAATTCAAAATCAATATTTGGTATTCTTATCAAAGAACCATAAATCTTTGCATTCTTCAAACAGTCGATGAGTTTTTTTATTTCACTTTTTAATTCAATATCATCTTCACAAAATTCAATATATTCCTGATTAATACCGTTACTTTCCTCTATAGAATAAACTTTTGGCTGAATATTTTTTGAGAAAAAATCTTGATCATATTGTCTAGCTTTCATTGTTAAAGAAAACTTTGCCAAATCTGAAACATTGTCATCTATATCAAGACCATATATATTTTTTTCTATTATCTTTTCAACAGCTTCTTCGTTTGTATAACCCAATTCCCTATATAATTGAATTAACAAATCAAAAATATAGCAAAGAATATTGCCACTCCCCATGCAAGGATCTATACACTTTATATTTTCTAGGCTAATACTTTCAATTTTATTTCTGATTAATTCTAGTTCTTTCTGAGTATCAAAATCTTGTTCAGCTTCATTTAAATAATATTCCCAATTAAGGCTCAACTCACTATTTCTTCTATTTTCATTCCAAAACTTACCTAATGAATTTTGAACCATATATTTAACTATCCATTCTGGTGTAAAAAGTTGCGTTGCATAAGGAATATTTTCTTTGCTTATTTTTATATTTTTCTTTAATAATTCAAAAACCTTATCTTTTTGTTCTAAATTGTAATACTGAAAAAGCCAGCCAATAATCTGTACATTATTTATCCAATAAGAATCAGGAATATTATGTTTAACCAACTCTTCCTTTAAGTATGCAAAATAATGATTACTATTATCTTTTTTATAATCTAAATAACCATTAACCTCCATGAAATATGATTTGTTAAATTCAACAAATATACTTTTTGCTTGCTTTTCAGGAAATTCACAATCCTCATCTTCCAATAATTTGAATAACTTCTTTCTAGCTTGTATTGCATATTTTTTTAAAATGCTTTTATCCATGGTTGTTCTCCAATTAAAGAATAACATCTAACTTTTTTTTAAGCAATAAAGCTTTTGCGTAATATTATTTTGATTGTCATCAATACTGATTTCTGTTAGAATTTATTGTGTTTTTATTATTAATTAGAAATATGGGAGCATTGATATGGTTAATAAGAAAATAACTGAATCAAGAAAAGAAGAAATAATTTCAGCCTGTCTTTCTTTATATAAAAAATTTAATTTTAAAGATATTACTTTAAAAGAAATTTCAGAATATACTAGTTTTTCAAGACCATCTATATATAATTATTTTGAAACTAAAGAAGAAATATTTTTAGCTATAATTCAAAAAGAATACGAACTTTGGAAAAATGATTTAGACAAAATTGCCATTAAAAAGAACAAAATGACTGCTGCTCTATTTGCTAAGGAACTTTCAAAAACACTAGAAAACAGAGTCTTATTACTTAAACTGCTATCTATGAATTTATTTGACATTGAAGAACATAGTAGATTAGAAAAACTAATTGAGTTTAAAGAAGCTTATGGAGCAACAATAAAATCACTTTCAGAAGCATTAAAACGAAGTTTTCCAAAATATACCAAATTGCAGTGTGAAAAATTTATTTATACCTTTTTACCTTTTATGATTGGCATTTATCCTAGTGTTTATTCTTCTAAAAAACAATCTAAAGCTATGGATAAAGCGGGTATTAAACTTAAAAAGCAAAGCATAGGTAATTTAGCAAACGAAATTATAACTAAGTTGCTGTAAAAAAAACTTAAATAAAAAGACCTCGATAATTATTTATCGAGGTCTTTTTATTTAAGTTAATCTCAGCCAACAGCTGGTGCTGTTGCAGTAATTGGTTGTATCATTACTTGTAAGTTAGTAAGTATCAAGATTGCGGTAACAAGAGCAAATAGAGCAATTGATTCGGCAATACCCATAGCCATAACTATATTACCAAAACCTTTTCCGCCATTTTCAGATAAACATCTTACACCTGCACCACCAATTTTGCCTTGTGCAAAAGCAGAAATAAACTGTGCAAAACCAACTCCAAGAGCTATACCGAAAAGGACAGGACCATTTTCTGCTATATTTACGTATTTGAACATCATAAAATAGCAAATAAGACAATACAAAGTCTGGCTTACAGGCATACCAACTAACATTGTAAATGTTCCAGAAAGAGGCTTTCCTTCTTTTCCTTCTTTTGCCCAACCTGCAGCCGCTGCAGAACCTGCTGCAAGAACACCAAGTGCACTACCAAGAGCACCAAAACCCATAATCAAACCAAGAGAAATTTTTCCAAGAGCTAACATTGTATTAGGTTCCATTTTTTATCTCCTATTTAATTTTTTACTTAGTAAAATTATTTTTACATACCTATCTGTTTCACTCAGAAAGGCAATTTTAAACTAATCATTTTCTTTAAATGGGTCATATTCACGTCCTGCCCATTCAAGACCAAGATGATTAGTAAATTCCAATAGATTAAGACGAACACCATGAGCAAGAACTGATATACAACTAAGAATAATATTCAATAAATGCCCAAAGACAAAGACAATTATTAAAACCAGATGCCCTATAACAGCAGGAAGGGATTTAACCGCAAGAACTCCTATATCGTTAAATGCACCAGCTACTTTGCCACCAGCAAGACCGACAGCCCAAAGTCTTATATAACTAAGAATATCAGAGAACATCCCTGAAGCATTTGAAGCTATCGAACCAGCTCCTGCAACAATAGCTTTTATAGGATTTTTAGAAGGTTCTGTAAAGAAAAGAATCATTACAGCAGAAATTTCAAACATCCATACCATTAGTGTTTGTCCATTAATTTCTTTTGAAAATTTAAATACTCCTAAATCTCCACCAGTAATCAACTTACAGAGTAATCCATACATAGCCCAAAGGAATATAAGCCAACCAATTTCGCCTATTAAAGCAAGATTCTTTGGTTTATTTATTATCTTCAACAAATGAGCTAAGGTCAAATGAATTGCCCCTATGAACAAACAAAGTTTTTGCCAAAGAACCATATCTGATTCAGCTGGATTAAAGAATTTAGAATTATTTATTCCGAAAGGAGCAAATCCAAAGAATGAATTGGTTATTATTCCATAAATAGCAGTTCCTGTAGACAAGAATAGAAGCAACCTTAACAAATTAACATCCACACCCTTGTTTACAAGTTTTTTGTAATAGAAAGCCAAAGGTATTGCTATAAGTAATCCATAACCCAAATCTGCCATTATAAACGAAGCAAACAATATAAGAGCAGAAATAAACAAGAAACTTGTGTCTGGCTCATTATAACTAGGAGTCATGCCCATCAATTTTAGAAGAGGTGCTGCACTTGAAGCAAAAGAATTATTTTTTAATTTTGTTGGAGGTTTATCACCTTCTTCAGGTTCAAAGCAATCTATACCAACACTAACACCTGCTTCATCAAATTTGCTTAGAAGATTTTTCACTTCATTTTCAGGGCACCAGCCAGTTAAAACAAAAAGTCTATCTTCGCAGAAAACACCTGTTTCAACTTCTTTGAAACGTCTTTTGTTTTTAAGTTTCTTAAAATGAGCATCAATATCAGAATATCTTTGTTTCAAACAATGTAAAGCATGTTCATTATCTTCAATTAATTTGAGAATAGACTGCTTTTCATCAGAAACTTGTGAAAATTCACGCTTTGGCAAAGCCAATTCTGTATAATTTCCAGAATACTTTATTTCATTACGAGAGAAACAAGCTATAACTTCTGTCTTATCATGGAGGAAGAATTGAACCTTACATTCAGCTTCTATTTCCTCAATATTCTTAATAGAACCTTTTAAAAAGACAAAATTAACGCCTTCGCTTTTTAGAACTTCTAGATCTTTAAGTCCGATACTACCCCATTTTTGAACAGTATCTAATTCCTGCGATACAAGATTAAACTTATTTTTAAGTTCTAAAATAGTCTTGTTATGATTCAAAGTTTCTTCAATAAGTCTTGTTGGAGTCCCTGGAGTTTCAAGCAAGTCTTTATCATTATTAATATCTAATTGAGAAAGAATTGATAAAGCCTTTGCACAATCTTCGTATTCTTCGTTTAAAGCTTCAGGAATTTTTATTTTTTCAGGAACTGCCGCATCTACATGAACCAACTCTGCTGAACGCAGTATAGTCAATACTTTTTCGCGATCTTCTATTTTGCCAGCGAGAAGAATCTTTTTCATTTTTTCAATCATGATATATTCTCCTTAGCCTTTACCCTTGGCAATTTTAGAACGACATACAGCAGAAGTTTGTTCTTCTGCCAATGCAATACGAATCAGCTTTATGTTATTCTTTGAATTTGGTATCATTACTTTTTCAAAGAGATTTACACGTTGAGTAACTTTTCGCAATTCCTGTTTCAATAAAGCTTCTTGTTCGTGAAGTATTCTTACTTTTTCACGAAGTTCCATTAGCGACTTAACAAATTCCAAACCAGCATCTAGCCAAGGAGGTGTTGCTAATCTAGAAAAATCGTTAATTTCGTATTCAACTCCAGAAACAAAAGGAAGGTCTATACCTGCAACGTTACGAACACCACGCTGAATACTTTTAACTTTAACAAACCTTGTTACTGGTCCAGGCATTGATTCGCTGAACAAAAGAAGCCATTCTTCGCTATGAGAAATAATTTCTGCCATTTCTTTGTCAAGCTTAACCATTTCATTCCGAACCTTTAATATTTCAGATTGAATTTGTTGCTTTTTCAAAGTCAAAGTTGGCAAAAATCTTTGAAAGCGATTTAATTGCTGTCTTTGCTTCAGTAACTCTGGTCGAGTTTTTTTGATTTTATCAGCCATAACTTATCACGCCTGTTTTTTTGTCCAATACTTTTCACAAAGATTAGAACGTATACCAGTTTCTCTTGGTTCAAAATGGTCTGACAATAGCTTCCAGCACAAATCTAAGGCATCAAACAAACCTACATTATTTGAAAAGCTCATAATCTTCTTTTCAAAATCATCACCATAAGAAAGAAGTTTGTTGTCCCATTCTGACATTTCAAAACCCATAGCACGTTTTTCACGTGTTTCACGACATTTTGAGTAAAGCTGGATACAACCGTCCATTATTGCACGATGGTCATCTCTTGTTTTACCGTTTACCTGTTGCTTTAAACGAGATAATGAACCAAATGGATCTATAACTCCGCCTTTGAGATAGAACTGACCTTCAGTAATATAACCAGTATTATCTGGAACAGGATGAGTTACGTCATCACCTGGCATCGTTGTAACAGCAATCAATGTAATAGAACCACCATCTTCAAAAACAACAGCCTTTTCATAACGAGAAGCTAATTGTGAATATAAATCACCAGGATAACCACGGTTAGAAGGAATTTGTTCCATAGTGATAGAAATTTCTTTCAATGCATTAGCAAAGTTTGTCATATCAGTTAGCAAGCAAAGAACCTTCTTGCCTTGAACCGCAAACTGTTCTGCTACTGTCAGTGCTAAATCAGGAGTCTGCAAACATTCAACTACTGGGTCAGAAGCTGTGTGAATAAACATAATAGTGTGATCCATTGTTCCACCCTGTTCTAGCTTATTCTTGAAGAATAAATATTCGTCATACTTCAAACCCATACCGCCAAGTATTATAACATCTGCTTCTGCTTGAAGAGCTATTCTAGCAAGAAGTTCGTTATATGGTTCGCCAGGGATTGAAAAAATTGGTAGTTTCTGACCTTCAACAAGAGTGTTAAAAACGTCAATCATAGGAATGTTTGTAGGAATCATACGGTTAGGCATAAGTCTTATTGCTGGATTAACAGCAGGACCGCCAACTTCAATCATGTTGTCGGTTAGTTCGCCTCTTCCGTCACGTGCTTCGCCACTACCTGAAAAAACACGACCGAACAAATCTTCTGAGAAACTGAATTTCATAGAAGAGCCAAGGAAAGATACTTTATCACCAGTAGAAACACCACGAGTACCTGCAAAAATCTGAATTGTTGCAGAATCGCCATTAACTCTGATAACCTGAGCAAGTGATTTTCCCCATTTTCCTTCTACTATAGCAAGTTCGTCATAACCAACGCCTTTTGCTTTAAGAGTAGCTACGTTACCTGCGATACTATCTATTTTTGTGTAATACTTATTCATTATTTAGCTACCCCCTTAGCTTCAAGAGTTTCTTTTATAGATTTTTCAATTTCAGCTAATTTTTCAGAACCCCATGGAGTGTAGTTCCAGTTTCTAATTTGGTCTGTCAATGTAAAGAATGTATTACGAGCATCTGTCTTGCTTTCAAAAACAAAATTATGAGCTAATACCAAAGAAACCAAATCAAATAAATATCGCTGTCTTTCAACTGGACAAGCCGCATCTACTTCATCAAAGGAGTTTTGTTGCAAGTAAACGTTATCAAGCAATTCGGACTTCAAATAAATAATGAAGTCTTCTATTGATGTTCCTTCTTCACCTACAACTTGCATCATTTCATTAACGGTTTTACCACGTTTCAAAAATTCATGAGCCCATCTAACTTTGTCTGTATCAATAATACCGTT
>CAJOQX010000291.1 GCA_905236865.1 Candidatus Rifleibacteriota bacterium | reverse complement strand
GAATGAATGGGCTTCTAAATTGCTTAGAAAGGCAATTCCTGGCAGTTCATACCTAGATACGGCTTTACGTGAAATTGGTCGTAAAACAGGTGATAGAATGGTTCAGATTGAAGACCCACTTAGAAAAGAAATTCTAGACGTTTTCAAGAAAAAACTTAAAAAGAAAAACTTCATCAAACCTCTTCTAAAAGCTGTTAAACTTGAAGAAAACGATTTGCAGGAAATTACAGGCGAAGCTTTACCTTCTGGATTTATCTGGGTTAAAGATAATTAGTGTCAGCTCAACAGAAGAGGGCCTAAAGGCTCTCCTAGAGGCTATTTAAAAACGGCTTTTGAAATTCTTAAATATTTATCAGCACTAATCTGTGTTTCATATACTTTTTCAAGTTTCAATGATTTTGGAACACTGCATTTATCTAATGGCTGATTAGTAGATGTTTCGATTAATTGCACTAATATTAAATATGTATAAGTTCTATTTTTAAGACTTTTCATTAATTTAGCGGTTTCTTTTCTCAAATATTCAAAACTAACCGAGTTATACTTTAAAGGTACATACATATTTGCCCTATTTGCCACTAGTATAAATTCATTTTTATCTTTAAAGTGTGAAGCCAAGTATTCTCTTGCTGCTCTAAATTCTCTATATAAGGTTAAATCTCTAGCTCCTAAGTTTTGACCTGCTACTGGGAGATAAACTATTAGCAAACAAATAATACATATTACAAAATATGCCTTTCTTATTTTGAATTTTTCGCTTAACCTAAAGCAAAAATTTGTTGCAAAATAAGTAAATATAGGAAGAAATATAATACCTAATCTAGAACTAGATCTTAATGGCAAATCTCCACCCCAATATGCAAATCTTATTATTGCATGAAAAAGATAAAAAAGTGTTGTTGCAGATATAAAAATAAAATTAAACTTGTTTTCTTTACAAATTTTAACAAAGAAAGATTCTTTTTTTTCTTCTAGTTTTTCAGATTTCTTTTTATTTTTATATATTTGAATAAAAAACTCAATTAAAGACCAGATTAAACCAGCAATAGCTAGAAAAGTTATAGTAGGAATCACCCCAAAAGCTAAATCCTCTCCTATAAAGAAAGAATAAGCTTTTTTCGTATTTTCTATAAAATATTTAAGACTAAAAGCTTCTCCTTTATCATCTGCTTGCAAGCCTTTCATTGTATCTGTTAAAATTCTTAACCAAATAGCTGATATAAAGAATAAAGGTGTTAAGATTAGTTTGTAACTAAATTTCCAATATTCCATTTTGGGGAGCATAATAAATATTGCTGGCAAAATACAAAATACAGCCGTACAAGATTCATATCTAGTCTGACTAAGAAGAGGCAGAAACAGCAATAAAGCTTCTGTATTTATTGCTGTAGGTTCTTTCATAAATTTATATAACAACCAAAATAGAATTAAAGAGAAAAGCAAATTAAAAACCTCAAAACCGCCAGAGGTATAATATATGATAAATAATGGATATGCTGCGAGTATAACCATCGCATATTTTCCCCAAAAATTACCAAATTTGTAACCAACTAGGTGATATATAAAAAGCAAAGTTAAAAAAGCTGAAATAATATTTACAACAAAAATATGCTCTGGTTTATAACCGAAAAAAGAATGTAAAAAACTCACTGTTAAAGGAAATAAAGCAGGTCTTTTATCTAACTCGTAGTAAATTACATTTTTGAAACCATAATAATAATAGAGAACAGAAGTATAATTTTTACATTCATGGTTTTCATATAAAGATTGAGAAACAGAGAGCAAATTTGTTTCATCGGCAAGTATACGAAAATCAGGTTTGGAAATACCTGTTCCTAAAGCTACAAGAATAATAGCAAGAATTACAGCTAGATAATGCTTATTCCAATAATTTTTAATCTCGTCTATAAAACTTTTATTTCTAGCTCTTATTAATGAAAACAACCAAATAATTATATTGGCGGTTAGGACATAATAAATATAATTAATATAATAATTTTTCATAGTTTCATTTGAAAAGGCTTTGAAACCAAGAAACAAAGTAACTACAAAAGATATTAAACTTATAACTATATTAATCATGACTATTTGTCTCTCTATTTTTCTAATTTAAATTTTTTATTTATGAACTGTTACGGCTTCTATGAAGTCTAACAATAATGACCTATATAATAAACTTACTTATTTTGTAGAATCATCCTTTTTATCTGAATCATTTTTTGGAATACATTTTGTTATTCTAAGTAAGTGATTTTGAAGCAGTCTTTGTTCATACACTACTTCTTTTTGTTCAAATTCTTTAGGCATACCCTGCCAAGCAAAAGGTAATCCTGTGTCGGTATTTATTATTTGTATTACCAAGAAATACAAACAGTATTTTTCAAAATAATAATTGTTTATTAAATCTTTTAAAGAAAGGTATGTGTCGAATCCAGCTGTGCTATATCCAAAAGGAGTAAAAAGGTTCGGTCTTTCTCTTATTATTAAATATTCATTCTTATCTGGAAATTTTTCTTCCAAAAAATCCAAACTAGTTTTCATTTCTAATAATAATTCATAATTACCAAAGGCATAATTAACTATTTTCATAGAGTTAGGCCAATAAAATAAAAGAATAGCAAAAGCCAAAGGAATGGAATAATATTTATAAATTTTAAATTTAATAAACATTTGATAAGTAAAATATATAGCCATAACAATAAACAAAGGCAAAAATATAATGCCTAGTCTACACATAATCGGACTTGTCAAATCTACCCAAGAATATATGAATCTTATAAGAGCGTGTAATATATAAAACACAAAAATAGAAATCCAAAAAATACGATTTGATTTGAGTGGTATTTGTGAATTACTTATTAAAAATTCTGAAGAAATTTTATCTTTTTTGAAAAATATATCTGAGATAAATAGAAATAAACCAATAGTACCTAGAATACTGATTATAATTATAGTTCCATATATTTCTATTCCAGAAAAATAAAAAGTTATAGCATTTTTTACATTTTCAAATAACCATTTAAACCCAAATCCTTCTTCTAAATTATCAACCTGCCAAGCTCCAGCGTTGTTAGTTATCATTCTTAGCCAAGCTGGAGCAATAAAAAACAGGGGTAATAAAACAAATTTAAAACTAAGTTTTTCATATTCTTTTTTAGGCAATAAATAAAAGAATAATGGAAAAGCTACCAATAAAGACAAAACTGACTCATATCGACTTTGTGAAATGAGTGGAAGAAAGAGCAACATAACCTCTGCTCTAATGCTGTCTGGAGTTTTTATGAATTTGTAGATACATAAAAAGAAAATAAGCGAACAGAGCATATTAAAACATTCAAAACCAGCAGAATTAATATGTACAAGAAATAATGGGTAGGCAATCAAACAAATAAGCCCATTTATTCCCCAAAGTTTACCAAAAAATAATTGAATCAAATAATATATAAAAAATAGAGATAAAAAGCCTATGAAAAAATTAAAAGCGAAAACATTTTCGACTCTATAACCAGTTAATGAATGTATAAAACTAATTAAATAAGGAAAGAAAGCAGGTCTTTTTTCTATTTTTGCCTGTAAAATATCTTTCTTTCCTGTAACATATTCGTAACAGGCTATATTTAAATATGAGGCTTTACTTTCATAAAGAGATTGGGAAACAGAAACAAGATTCATTTCGTCTGACAACACTCTGAAATATGGTTTGCAAGAAAGAACTCCAAAAGTCATTAGAACAAGAGATAAAGCAAAAGCAATCCAATGTTTCTTTAAAAACTCTACAGACTGTTGAATAAATTTTCTAAATTTGCCTTCTGTTGTTAAACAGTCATTGTAAGAAAAAGTATCGGTTATTGAAATTACCCAAAAGAATAAACTTGCTGTGATAAACCAGTAAACATAGTCTTGGTATGACACAACCATTGTTTCAAAATCAAAAGCAAAAAAGCCAAGCCAAATGGCTATTATTCCTATAATGAAGAAAAGAATTAATTTATAATATTGTTTCATTATTAGGTTCGTTAGCTCCTAAATTATTCTTTTTTAAATAGCCTTCACCTATAAGCAAAGCAGCATAATCATCTATAGCTCTAGGGGGAAATCGCATCCCAATAGGAATCAATTTCCACAGTCCTTTTGGGGGATTCTCTTGAAAATATCGAAATCTTGCTAAATAAGTTGTGTTTTTTTCGTCTGTTAATTTAATATCAATATCTAGATTTAGACTATTAAACAGCTTGCATAATATAGAACATTTTGTTCCATTTCCCATTACTAAAAACTGTGGAGGATTGGTTGTGTCTCTGCAATATTTTGCAAAAATTCTATGCATATCTGGAAGATAACCAATACCTAAATCACCATGAGTCAAATCATAATTAACTACTGCATAACCTACTTTATCAGAGCCTGGATCTATAGCAAAAATCCATTTTTTATCATCAAGATTACTCATTTTTTATTATCAGGCTCAGGAATAGCTATTCGATAAATATTGGTAGCTAATTGTTTTATTTCATCGTATTTTTCAAGTTTTTCAAACCATTTTTCTGGAATAGCAGAAAGACCAAACCAAGCTCCAAACATAGCTCCTGCCATCGCAGCAATTGCGTCAGAATCGCCTCCACAGTTTGCTGCACCTATTATCATACTATCAAATCTGCCTTCTGCTCTCAAAAACCAATATAGTGCAGCGGCGAAAGTATCAATACAATAACCACTGTTGCCAATATTTGAAATAGCTCTTTTAGAATCTAGCTTTAAGGAATCTTTTACTGTTCTGAGCTTTCTGCCCATTTCTATGGTGTAAGGCAATGCTTTTTCAATTGCTTTATTGCATATAACATCTACAGAAAACTCTTCTGATGATAAGCCCATATTGATAATTGCTGAAAAAGCAAGGGAAGTCCCTATGCATCTTGGATCTGTATGACTTAATTTACATGATTTTTCTATACTGCTACTAAGCATTTTGGAAGATTTCCCAAAAGCTAAAGCGTAAGGTAATGTTCTGCAAACAGCATTGCTACCAGCGGATAAAAGTCCAGAATTTTCCCAAGTTCCACCAGCAGCAAGTTTTCTACAAGCTGTCATAACTGTATTTCCTGGGAATCTCCATTCAGAGCGTTTTTTTTGGGAGTGAAACCAGTCTACAAAACGTCTTTCCAAATCTTTTATTGAAAAACAACCACATTCAGAGAGGCTTTTTGCAATTATTAACATTAATTGTGTTTCATCTGAATATTGCCCTGCTAATAGATGAGCTAGAGGATGAGATTTAGCGGCTCTAGTATAATAATTAATTATTTCTTCACCATTTTCAGGGAATCTAATAATATCTTCTAAAGGTGCTGCTAAAGCATCACCGATAGCATAAGCAAGCATACTTGCTTGAAACTTATCAATCATGTTTATCAACCTTTGTTTTTATCTATAGAAATTATAGAATCACGTAATCGTACTTCTTTTAAGCTTAAAAAGACACCTGGGTTTTTTTCTAGGAAATGATAAAACTCATAGACATCTATTGTATATACAACAGAGTCTTCAGCAGCTTTATAAGTGAAACGATAACCGCCTCTTCTCATATCTCCATAAATTTTGAAAAGGAAACTTCCTCGTTTTCCTGTGACAACTTCTTTATTTTCACGCAAAAGAGAGATAGAGCCACTATCTACTAAAAAGAATTTGCTTCTAACACGACCTTGATATGCTATTATTGAATCTTTTTCTACGATTTCTCGACTCATAATTCCCTGTAGATGTGTTCTCTGAGTTGAAGTTAGAGATTTTAGTATTGGAGTGTCGTCAAAAAGTTTCCATGTATCGTATTCTCGATTCATTGCAACTACTTTCATTCTGCGAGCAACTTCTGTTCCTCTTATAAAATACAAGAAGTCATATTTGTCCATAGAAAGAACTCGCATATCTGTTTCGGCAATTACGTTCGCATTTCGTGGCTTATTAAGAATCATTGATGTTTCGCCAATATAGTCATTGTTCGAGTATACTTTAAAAACTTTTCCATCACGTTCTACTCTAGCTCTACCAGAAACAATCATGAAAAATCTATCTCCGACAGCACCTTCTCTGATTAAATATTCTTCTGGTTTGAAATGTTCAACTTTAACAAGAGTTAAGAATTCTCTTGCTTTATCTATTGACATATCAGAAAATAAATCGATATGACTTAATACGTCTAGATATTCTAGGGCTTCATTTGTTGGTGGTGGAACAACAGGAATTACAATAGAAGATTCTCGTCCATCTGGGGCTTTTTTTAATCCTACATTTTGAGGGACTTTTGAATCACTCAAATGCATCAAATAAAGACGTTTTTTTACAGATTCTGGCAAATTAATTAGATTCTGCATTGGTGTATGAAGCGGTGGCATACCTGCTTCATGAAATATTACGGTGTGATGCCATGGAAAATTTTGAAGCTCTATCATTCTGAATCTATTTATGTCACCACGTTCATATAGTTTTTTACAAAATTCGGGATCATACATTGAGTCTGAGGAATTAACAAAGCTTTTTCCTTGAAAGTATACTTCAAAACCTATTGTAGGAATAGAGTGAAGAGTGTAGAAAAATCTAAATTCACCACCGTTTATTCTTATTGGAACTTGAAGATTTATGGGGTGAAAATTGAAAAGATTCATAAAACTATTTCGATTTAAACCTGTTAGTGGTTGATATTTCCTTATAAAACTTTCCATTATCGTTTCAGTAGTATAAAGATTGATTTTCTTTTCTTCTAACAGCTTTTGAAGAATACCAGAATCGTGGTCTGCATGACAATGACTTAAAATACAATCATCAATAAGTCTTGGATTAATATCCATAGCTTTAAGCCATTTTGTAGAATCAACTGGAGGGTCAATCAAAATACCGCGTTTGTTTATCCATAAAATAAAACCACTAGTTAGTTCTTTTGCATCAAAACCAGAACCAGAACCAATGACAGTCAAACCAAACAAAGGGGGCTCGAAAGGTTTATTTGTTTTTTCACTAGAAGTATTTTCTCCAAAAGTAATATCTAATGGAACTTCTGCAAGTATTTCTTTTCCATTAACAACTTTTAATAAGTCTTTGGTTCTTTCTAAAGCTATATTCCCAAACGGAACACGATTGTTAGGACCCCAAGATACAGGAATAACCATATCTGAAAGTTCTGCCTTGCGTTTTCCTGAAAGGCTATCAGCTCTAAGATATTCCATTTCAGCTCTAAGATTAGGGATTAAATCTCTGTTTATTCCGTAAGGATATTCTCTTGTAAGATTTATTATTTCTGGTCCTAATAATGCTTCTCTAACAACGTGTTGACAGGTTTTTAATTGGTGGTCGTAACCAATCAATCTGATAGGTCTTCTTTTTATAAAGAAATTAAAATAAGTAGGAAATTCAAAGTCAGCAAGTGAAACTCCACGTTCTACAGAGAATATTTTATTAGGTATAACAAAAGTATCTGGAACTTCACCTAATAAACTCATAGAATCTTTGATTGTTTCAGGAGGTGCACCAACTTGAAGACTACCAAATGGAGTCTTAACGATATAACCACCTCTAGTTAAACGAATCACTTCCAATGACATTTTCCCCACCGCCTAATTTGTCTATTATAAGCAGAATAAACAAATATTAACAAATATGCAAGTATTTTTTATGTGATTATCAGGGCAAACGTAAACTTTTTCTTTTGTTAATGAAGCTTTTGAAGATAGAAAATTCTATAATGATAGTGAGACGCGAGACTTTTTTCTCCGAATAAGACCCGTTCCCTCAAAGATTATTCAAGGCAGTTATCTACAGAGG
>CAJOQX010000290.1 GCA_905236865.1 Candidatus Rifleibacteriota bacterium | reverse complement strand
TACTTTGTCCCAAGAAACATAAACAGCTTCTGTGGAAGCTCTAGCTTTAAGATTTACAACTCTAGGAGGTCTTTCTTCACTTGGCATCCCAGCACGAACCTGAATAGAATTTGTCAAAGACAAATCAGATTCTTTTGCCTGAGTATCAAAAGCAGTAATCTTGTAATAGTAATATTGGTCATTTACAAGCTTATTACCTTGATCATCATCGTAATAGTTTGGTGCAGCCATACCGCCAACTGTTGCGATAAGTGTGAATGGTCCACCCGAATTGGTTGAACGGTAAACTCTATAACCAACAAGGTCGGCTTCAGTATTGGAAGACCAAGTAAGATAACAAGCTCTTTCCTTACCTATACCATTAACATTTTGTGGAACACTTGGAGCTTCGTTGTCTACTACCCCAGAATCTCTTTTGGTTCCAGTAGTACAACCAAAGAGTCCTAATACCATTATTGTTAGGATTAAGACTGCTATAAAGTTCCGCCCTATTCTTCTATTGGGCACAACTTTGTTCAACATAAGGCATTCTCCTTTTTCGGAATTCTTTTTGACATAAATTGACATAATTTCTCATAAGTTATCGTCAGTTAAATAAAAAGTTATGAGATTTTTTATTAGAATTTTGTTTTTAGGAAAAAAGAAAAAGCCTTTATTGATTCTAAAGAATTAGCCTCTTATTTTTACGTAAAGACGGTCTGATCTGTCAAAAGCATCTCTAAAATTTATATCAGCATTACATATCAAATCGTAAAGTTTAAGAGCATCTGAATAACTCTTGTTATTTTCTAATGCTTCTGCTGTTCTATAAACAATATCTTTAATATCTTCAGACATCATTTCTGGATCAATATCTAAAGCATGAATAATATCCAAAGCCATTCCTGGATTGTTGTTACCTAGCCAGGCATCTATCAAAACCTTCCCCACTTCTCTATTTCTAACTGTAGCAAATTCTGGAGACAGAAGCTCAATTGCACTATTATACTCTTTTGCAGAAACATAATCTTTTGCTTTATCTATTTTTCCTTGAAGTTCTAATGTGCCAGTTTTAGGAGCAACTTCTGGAGTGTTAGTTTGGATTGGCTCTGGTGCAATATTATAATCTTCTATTGAATTATTTGAAGTTTCTGAAGTTAAACCATTTATTACATTATCTAAATTGCTTGATGGTTCTATAGGAGTTCTAGCTGTTCCTCCCAATTCTTCTGGAAGTTCGTCTGTATCAAATCCATCAAACAAAGAGTCATTTTCAGATAATAAAGTATCGTTATCAGCAAATGGATCTAATGTTGGTAAAGTTTCTGCAACATTAGGAAAATTCAAATCACTTGTTCCATCTGAATTTGAAGAATTCTCAATGGGTTGAGCAGAAAATTGTTCATCATTATTATCGTTTAACTGATTAGAAGATGGTTCAGAATTATTTTCTACAGTTTGGTCTGAAGAGATACTAGAATCATTTTGTTGACTTAAATTATCTGTATTAGTCATAAAATTAGGCATCGATGGAGAATTATTTGTATTTGATTTATCCAAATCAGGCATAGATGGTAATCCACTGTCTACGTCATCCATACCTGGCATTCCGAGAGAGTCTATAATTGGAGGAATATCGTCAACAACAGTAGAACTATCTCTAGCTTCCTTTTTCAATCCATCAAGAATCTCAGCTAATTGATTATTTCCTGGATTTTCACTAATAAAATCTTTATATTGAGCTATAGCTCGTGGAAGCTGATTCAATTTTTTCATCGAGGAAGTATAAACAACATGAATACCTATATTGCTTATATTCTTTCTAAGTACATTTACGCATTCTCTAGCCGCTTCCTCGTATAATCCGCATTTTGAGAAAGTTCTAGCCAATAATTCTCTATATTCTATTTTATCTTTTAGTTTCAAAGCATCGTTCAATATAGGTATTATTTCTTGTCCCATTGTTCTGTTCTTAACATAACCATCTGCTAACGCAATTATAACATCAGCATCATCTGGCTTTATAGCATAATATTCTAGCATTATCTCCATAGCGGCTTGGGATGTGTCTTTATTAGTAATATAACTTTTAGCCAACATTGGCAGTAAGTCTTTTCTTGTAGGATCACTTCTATAAAGTTCTTCATACATTCTTATAGCTTCATTTGAGCTATCCTGAGTTTCAATAGAAGCTCTAGCCAAATGTCCCCAAGCAATTTGATTTTCAGGGAAATTTTTCAAAATTGCTTTAGCATGAATTTGGCAGTTTTGGTAGTCTTTTAAAGCAAAATAAGCTTGTACTAATATTTCTCTTAATTGTCTATCGATTTGTATTGGTTGAGTTTTCTTTAATGCTTTTTCAGCTACTTTTATAGCTTTACGCAAATTATGAGATTTAAATGCTTTTTCTGCAGATGGTAAAGGATCTCCACTTATAATAGACTTTAAATCAGGCAAAAATTGTAGGGCTGTTACAAAAATCACTAGTAAAAAAACAACAACAAAAACTATAATTATATAAGTCTTATAAAGATGCCACCAAATTCCGTAACGAAATTGATTAAACTCCAACTGATTTTTAGCATAATCTTCTTCATTATTTACAAAATAATCAAATATTTCACTTGCCTTTTCATAATCTTCTTTTTGATCATAGAGTATTATCAGCTTTCTCCAAAGAAGGTCTCTACGCATTTCTGAATTTGAATCCAAATCATCTATAATCATATCGTAATACTTAAGAGCTTGATCAAAATCTGGGTCTTCTTTTTGAGCATAGCAAATACCAATATAATAAGGTGCGTCATAAAATTCTTTTGGGTCATAACTATAAGCTTCTTGAAAAATCTTTCTAACCCCTTCGTAATTATCAAAACCTTCTTCTTCAAATTCTTTTCTAGACTCTTTATACCTTTTTCTAAGATCTACCTTATAATTAATCTTATTTTCTAACTCTTTTTTACCAGGGTAATCAGGACTAATCTTATCTAGTTCCTTTAAATTAGAAAGAGCACTTTCTATATTATTGTCTTTAAATTTTGTTTGTGCAGAAGCAAAAAGATTATCTGCTTCTAATTTTTTGAGTTCAGGATCATCTTGGTTTTCTGTTTCTTTTATTACTATTTTCTTTTCTGGCTCTTCTTGTTTAACATCAAAATCATCTATTTCAAAATCATCTTTCTTTTCTTTTAAAGAAAGATTTTTTGTATTATCATTTACTTCTTTTTTATCATTATCAACAATTTGGGTTTTATCATCAGATTCTGTTTCTTCAGTTCTGGCTATTTCTTCATTTTCCTCTTCATTCTCTTCCCCCTCCTCTTCATCTTTCTTTTCAGAATCAATATCTATTTGCGACAATTCGTCTAAATCATCATCTTCTTCATCTGTTTCGTATCTTTGGTCTACTTTTTGAGCTATCTTGTTATAATCAGAAAAATCTGGAGGATTTGCTGTTTTTGTTGGGTCATTATCAAATGGGCTTTGCGGAACTTCTAATTTATCCTTTTCATAATCTATTGGTGTTGCTCTATCAATAAAAGAAAAATCTTTGGTTATTTTTTTTGCCGTATTAACTCCATGTTCCTTACAATTATAAAGGAATTGAAAATCGTTAAAAGCAACTATAGACTCTGGCATAGCTTGCAATACTATGCTTATTTGTTCAAAAGCTTGTTTATAATTTCCTTTTTGAAAAAGTATTTTTGCAAAAGTATAATTGCTAATTGCTTTACCGTTATTAGCTATGGCTTTAGATATGTAATTTGAAGCATTATCAAAATCACCTCTCTGAAAAGCAATATCAGCTAAAATAGTAAAAACAGTAGCATCATCAGGACTCATTTTTGCCTGCTTTTTCAGCTTTTCATTTGTTCTATCAAGCAAATCAATTTTCAAACTTCTAAGTTTATTGTCTAGTTTTAAACCAGTTAACTCTCGTTGCATTAATTCATAGTAAGCTTCACCATACATTTGTGCACTCATAAAAGTCCGTAAAGTTTGGTAATCATTACCAGCTGCAAATATTGCAGAAGATACCAAAATCAGACTTACTATTATCAACAAAAGCTTTTTCATTAATACAGATTTGCCCCACAATTTTGACAGTTGTAACTACCTTGAGGATTTATTTGTCCACACTTAGAACAAGAAATTCCATCAGAATTTTGTTGATTGTTTTGATTATTATCTTGTTGATAATTTTGGTCATAACCCTGCTGTCCGTTCATGCCATAGTTCTGGTTATAGCCCTGTTCTGGATTTTGTTGATAATTTTGGTCAAAACCCTGTTGTCCGTTCATGCCATAGTTCTGGTTATAACCCTGTTCTGGATTCTGCTGATAGTTTTGGTCAAAACCCT
>CAJOQX010000289.1 GCA_905236865.1 Candidatus Rifleibacteriota bacterium | reverse complement strand
TTTATTAGTTCCTTCATAAATATTCTCACATATCATTTGTTATATAAAATTATATATCATTTGTTAATTTTTGAAAAGTTTAACAACTAATTACTTTAATAACCTAGGGCTTGCCCTAGGAAAATATCACATCTATCTTTTTTCTCCCCCTCTTTTTCACCCACAACCGCCATTTGGCGGTTGTGGGTGAAAAAGAGGGGAGGGCTGGTCTTTGAGATTCTATACCTAGGGCGTTTTTTAATGCCCTAGGTTAATAAAAGTTGTGTCCTTATCGGACACCCTAAATGTGCAAATCTTATAAACGAAATTAAGCCATTTTAGAGATTTTTGCCTTGCACTAATTTTATAATATTTACTTATATAATGCTTTATTTATCAGAATTATAATTTCTATTGAGCTGACACTAATTATAATTTTATATTATTTATGTTAGAATTAAATAATAACAACGAAAGTAGTGAATATATTTATGACAAATAAACAAAAAGACATTGATAATATGAAATGCTGGGTTTTTAGAATGGCTCAGAAGAGTTGGAATAAAAACCCAGAAGAATGTGTACAGTTATTTTGCGAATATGGATTATTCAAATATATTTCCGAATCTTATGATTATCTGCATTTAAATGGTTATAATACCGTTTTAAACGATTTAGAAAATATATTAAGAGAAAAAGGAGTTTCTCTAAGTGCTTGATATAAAAGAAGGTATGTCTCTATACCATAGCAGCTATATCGAAGTTAGAAATATAGATTTATCTCTATGTTTACCAGGTAAAGATTTTGGAAAAGGCTTTTATCTGACTTCTTCTTTAAATCAAGCTAAGAACTTTATAAAAATAACAGTAAACAGAGCTATTTCTAGAAATCTAATTCCTTCAATAATTGATTTCGGTTATATTTCAACATTTAAAATAAAAGCTATTAAAGATTTAAAAATTAAAACTTTTGACTCTGCAAATAAAGAATGGCTGCATTTTATTGCTGGAAACAGAGATTGCAATCTTTTTCCTGAGCTATTTGATGAATATAAAAAATACGATATTATTATTGGAAAAATAGCTAACGACAGAACTGCAGCAACTTTACAATTATATATTGCTGGAGCTTTCGGAGAACCTGGATCTGAAACAGCTGACAGATTAGCTATTGAAACATTATTGCCTAATAGACTAGAAAATCAATTCTGTTTTAAAACAGAAAAGGCAATATCTATTTTGGAGTTTATAAAAAGTGAAAAATTTGGGTTTTGAAGAAAAATCTATTACAGACAAGCAAAGAGAATCTTGCTCTGTTCTTGTTATGCAAAGACTATTAGAAAAATACTCTGAAAAGCATAATATTTCTTTTGATGAAGCCTTTAGTCTTTTTGCGAAATCACAAATCTATAATCAGCTTTTTGATTATGAAACCCGTCTTTGGGCAGAAGGGCCCGATTATCTTTTAAAACTTTTTGAAGATAATATAAATATTTAACAGTTTTTATTAAAACAACAATTAAATACTAAAAACAAACTGGATTGCCACGCCTCTTTCAGAGGCTCGACCTTACACATAACGGGCAGGGTAAACAATGACGTTATTAATCAAGATTGACAGTGAGACATGAGACAATTTTAGAGTTTGGAGAAGAGAGATAAGGGACAAGAGGATTGTTTGTTTATGTAAGTTTGTATCAAACTCGTCAATTGCGAACTAATGTGAAGCAATCCATAAAAAGGTTAGTCGTAGAATGATAATTTGACAATAAATCAGAATTAATTCCAATTTTTCTCTAACAGAAAATCACGCAAATTGCGATGTTTTATTCCATTTCTACTCATATTAAATTCGTCTAAAGAAAGAACATATTTAGGAAAATTATCCTTTACGTATTTATAAACTCCAAATTCTCTATCTATTACTTCTTGAGAAGCCAACAAATAAGCAACCTGGATATAAATTCTCTCTCCGTCTTTTTCCGCTATAAAATCAATCTCTTTCATTCCAGCTTTTCCTACTGTAACTTTATAAGACCTGCGCAAGAGTTCAAGACAGACTATGTTTTCTAAAATCTGGTCTATATTTTTGAATTTTTGGTCATAAACAGCATTAAGTATTCCCTGATCAACAATATAGTATTTTTCATTTACACTAAGAATTTTCTTTGTGGAAACTTCTTCTCTATTTATTTTATATAACAAAAAAGCATCTGCACAGGCTTTTATATAATTGAGAATCGTATCATGAGAAACTTTTCTTTTTTCACTTTTAAAGTATTTAGAAATACTTGTAGAACTAAATGTGTGACCTATATTTGTAAAAACATAGTTAATCACTCTTTCCATCAAATTTACATCTCTTATATTATTCCTTTTTATTACATCTTTAAGTATTACTGAGTTATACAGGTCTTGTAAATAAACGTTTGAGGCTTCATTATTATTTTGAAGATTTGTAAGGAAAGGCATACCGCCAGTTTTGAGATAACTTTGAAATTCTTTAGCAATATCTATTTCTGAATTATTTAGTTTTTTTGCTTTTATATATTCTTCAAAAGAAAATGGATAAATAACAAATTCGACATATCTGCCAGCTAAATATGTCGCCAATTCTCCTGAAAGTAGTTTTGCATTGGAACCAGTTATATAAATATCGCATTCAAATTCTAAACGGCAAGAATTAATACATTTTTCCCAGTTTTCTACTTCCTGTATCTCATCAAAAAATAAATATACTTTATTTTTTAATGACTTAATCAGTTGCGATAACTCTTCGTGTAAAGCCTCGGCTGTTCTCAACCGAGAATTAGAAATAAGTTCAAAATTGAAACTTATTATATTTTTACTTTTAACCCCAGAATCAAGAAGTTCGTCTTTTATCAATTCAAGCATAACAGATTTGCCAGAACGCCTTATGCCTGTAAATACCTTTACAAGATCTTTACC
>CAJOQX010000288.1 GCA_905236865.1 Candidatus Rifleibacteriota bacterium | reverse complement strand
TATAAACCTACTTTTCCATAGTCATAAAAAGCTAGTAAATATTTGCCATCATTTAAAAAATCAATTGTCAATGGGATAAGTTTTTCAATCTTTTCAGAATCAGAAGATATTCCATCTTTGTTTGGATATTCTATTTCACAATTCATTTTGCTTAAATTTGGTTCATATACTAAAAATCTATCTTCTACTGGAATTATAGGATAATCTGCTTTTCTAATATTTTTACAAACAACTTTTGAGTTTTTTTCTATTTTATCTATTATTCTTCCACTTACTAGACTTATAGCAACTAATTTCTTCCCATTATTAACCCATACATATTCATTATTGTAGGTAATATTTCCTGGAGTTCTTGTGACAAATTTTTCTAATGGTGTATATTGCTGAAAATATTTCCAAATTAATTTTTCTTTATTATCATAAGCGTATTTGTTGTATGAGTTAAAACTTATAATTACTCCTAAAATTAAACATATTGCGCCTAGGTATCCCATTATTTTACCGTCGCCCCAATTTTTACCAAATATCATTTCAAAAAATGATTTGACCATTAGTGAAGTAATAAATTGAATAAATATTACAGCGGCAAATATTGTAGTCATTCCACCTGTAACGATTAATTGAAAGGGGATGTTTTTTCTTGCCCATGCAGATGATATTGTATTTAAGAAACTTGAAAAATTACTTATTATAGGTTCATAAACATTTCCAAACCATGAAGAAAAAATACCTGTTAAAAAGAAAAAACCAATTAAAACAGAATATATTATTGATCGCATCATTATTTGAATTGCGAACATCATTAATAAAATTGAACCAACAAAAATGTAAGTAATTGCACTTGTGGGTGGAAAAGTCATAAATTCACCAAAAATATTACCTAACCAGTACATCTCAAATGCAATTATTATTGCAAAAGGCAACATCTTAATAAAATTTTTTAATGTTTCAATAAGATGAGAAGATTTCTTTGGTTTTTGTGTAGGTATAGGTTTTATTGGTTTTATCACTACAGGATTATTATTCGGAATTGGAACTTCGTCCATTTAAAGTACCCCTATAAGCATTTTTCAAAAACTTATCGACTAGTATTTAAAATTATTTAATAAAATGAAAAGAATAAATTATACTTCATTTATTCTTGACAGAGGGATAATTTAGATTATAAACTATAAAATTAGTTACAACAATTACTGTTGTTATTAGGAGGTTTTCTCTTGTCACTGGTATCACATATTTACTTTAAGATTACTAATTGTAGGGATTCTGAACTTGAAGCCTGTGAATATCTTGATCTATTTGCAAAAAAATGTGGCTTTTCTACTGAAACTATTGACGAAATGCGTCTTGCTTTTATCGAAGCTATTATTAATGCAAAAGAACATGCCCCTAAAGATATGTCTGAAGCTGAAAAAAGTGATATTCATGTAACATTAACTCATGTTGATGATAATATTGAAATCTGTATAAGAGATTATGGTAAAGGTTTTGATCCTTCAGTTGTTGAAAAACCAGATATAAAGAAAAAAATTAAATCTTCATATAAACGTGGTTGGGGTTTAATGTTAATGGAAAAATTAATGGATGGTGCAGAAATTTCCTCAATGCCCCCATCTGGAACAATGATTCGCCTAGTTAAGAAAAGACTAGCCGCAACTACTCCTAATGAAGCTGAAATTGCTGTAGAACAAAAAAGATTAGAAAGACTTAAATATATTTTAGGTAGTTTTATTGACCTAAGTTCTTTCTTATGTCAGAGTAAAAATTTACAATCAGGCTTACGCTCAATGTTAAGAATACTTCTTGGTACTTTGGGAGTTTCAAGAGGTGCAATTTATACCTTTGAAAATGATAATAGTCAACTATCTTGTTTTGTTGATATTAAACTAAAGGCATATACAAAACTACCTATTTTTAGAATTTCACAAGAAACCTTAGAAAAAGTTATACAAAAGAATGAATCTTCTGTTACTGAAATAATTAAAGCTGATGAAATGTTCCATGAATCATTTAAAGATGATCAAATTGATAAAATTTATGCACTTAAAACTGATAATGATGTACATGGTTTTTTGATTCTTGGATCACATTTCCATAAAGAAGATGATACACATTCTTATGATAATGAATTATTAACAATTATAGCTAGAAATATTTCTTCTGCAATTAATACTTATAATTTAATGGAAAATTTAAAAGAGGTTAATAATACCTTAGATAAAAGATTGACAGAACTAGATAAGGTTAGAGAAGCTACTCAAATTATTTCTTCTGAATTAGAAGTTGAAAATTTACCTGCAACTGTTGATGGTTTATTTAGAAGCATCTTTGGTGTTCGTAAATTTTCTATGGCTATTTATAATCCAACTGAAAAGAATTTCAACATTTGCAATAATGATAGGGGACTTCCTGTTGTTATTGATATGTGGTCATCTCCAATTACCAAATATGTCGTTGACCATAAAGAAGCTGTTTTAGTTAAAGATTTGAAAACTGATCCTAGATTTCAATATCCACGTTGTAAAAATTATGCTTCTGATTCTTTTATTGTCATTCCTGTAATAGCTCATGGAAATGTTTTAGCAACAGTTAATCTTTCTGATAAAGGTGGAAATGATTTCTTTACCGAAAGAGATTTTGAACTTTCAAAATTACTCTGCAGTCAATTAGCCATTGCTTTAACAAATGCAAATCTTTATAAGCAAGGTATTACAGATGCTTTGACTGGAATGTATACCAATCATTACTTTAAACTTAGACTTGCTCAAGAAATTTCTAGATTGAGAAGAATCAATTCAAAATTAGGTTTGATTTTAATTGGAATTGATAATTTTAATGAATTAATAGAAAAAAGTAAAACTCCTAATTTTAAAGAAATTATTGTTCGTAAATTTGGTAGTACAATTAAACGATACATTCGTTTTAATGATTTAGCTTGTAGATTTGAAGGAGATAGATTTGCTGTAATATTACCTGATACAGCTAATGAAGGTACTCTTATTGCTGCTGAAAAATTATTTAATAATTTAAAAAATATTTATATAAAAATTGATGATAATGAATATCATGCGGCAGTAACATTGTCTGTATTGCAATATAATGTAATTATGGATTCAAATGATTTTATTAACCTTGCAGAAAGAAATCTAATTAAAGCACAAAATGAAGGTGGAAATAAAATAGTTTCAGCTAACGAATAATGATAAATAACAACATAGAATTTCTTCAGATTTGAAGCTATATCAAACTATAGCTTTTATATCTTGATTATAAAATTAGCGAGAAATATCATTATTGTTTGTATTTAACATAAAGTGTTAATCCATATAAGAGATTTAATGTATTAATTGCAGTAAAAGAAAGGAATGTAAATGGAGTTTTTGACAGAATTAAAGAATAAAATTAAAAATAATATATCAAGATTAATGCTGAATTCTGCTGAGTATGTTGATGTAAGATACTATACTAATGATGATTTGGAAGAGCTAATTCTTGTTGATGGTAATCTAGAAACCAATAGAACACTTTATGAAAGCGGCATTGGTGTTAGAGTGCTTGCTGGTGGTGCTTGGGGATTTTCAGCTACAAGCGATTTATCAGGTCTTGAAGCTTGTTTCGATTTGGCATTACAAAATGCTATAACAGCTTCAAAACTAGTCAAAATAAAACTAGATATGGGAAAAAAGCCAAGCCATAAAGATTGTTTTACGACTCCTTACGAAAAAGATTATTTCGATGTTGCTTTAAAAGAAAAGCTTGATTTTATAAAGTCTATTGATGATAAGTTAAAAGAAGATTGGATAGTTCAACGTTTGATAAGAGTTCTTTTCCAAAGAGCTAAAATTAATTTTATCAGTAGCGAAGGAACAGAAATAGAACGTAATATGCGAGATGTTTTTGCTCATGTTGAAATTACTGCTTTAGATAAAGATGGGCAAGCTCAGAAAAGAAGCCACGATTTATACACAACAGGAAAAGGCACTAGAGGCTATGAACTCTTTGTTAATCCAGATTTATTTTCTAATCATTCTATTAGAATCAAAAACGAATTGGCTGAACTAATTAAAGCTGATGAACTAGAATTTGGCAGACGTTCAGTTATTGTTCTCCCTGGTCAAGCCTTTTTACAGGTTCACGAAACAATTGGCCACCCATTAGAATTAGATAGAATTCTAGGTTATGAGCTTTCTTATGCAGGAGGTTCATTTGTTAAGCTAAATTCTTTTGGAAAACTTAGATATGGTTCTGAAAAGCTTAATGTTTCTGCTGGTGGCGATATTACTAATTCTCCTGGTACCTTTGGGTTTGATGATGAAGGCACAAAAGAAGGCAATTATTTACTTATAGATAAAGGCATTTTGGTAAATGCTATAAGTTCAAGATCAATGATTTCTGAAGCTAACCAAAAAGCTGGTTATGAACTATTTAAGCAAAGCGGTGGTTGCTCTCGTTCTACCGCTTTTTATAGAGCTCCAATAGATAGAATGACTAATATTAATATTCTTCCTGGTAATGACGGAACTCTTGATGATATTATTGCTTCAACAGAAGATGGAATCATTGTTGATACGCCTCTTTCTTGGTCTATTGGCTCTAACCGTGAACATTTTCATTTTGCTTGTGAGGTTGCTTGGGAAGTTAAAAACGGTAAGAAGACTAGAATGTTGAGGAATCCTAGCTATCAAGGACATACTCTAGAATTTTATAATAATGTTTCGGCAGTAGGCGATGCTTCAACTTGGCAAGTTTGGCAAGTTGATAACTGTGGTAAAGGCGAACCAAACCAAGCATTAGAATTAGGTCATGGAGTGCCTGTTTTTAAAGTTGATAATGTTTTGACAGGTGAAAGGAAATGACCATGAGAAATAATAAAATATTTGATTATATTAGAGAAGTTCGTGATTACGCAGTTCAAAAAGGTATCAAAGCAAGTTTTCATTTACATATAGAAAAGAGCCATTTGATGAGAATTGGCAATTCTTCTGTTTCTTTAAATACTTCTGAACATCTTTACCGATTAGAAATAGAAGTGTTAGAGGGTAAAAAGATTGGCAATCATACTCAAATGGGTGCCATTACTTCAGCAGATTATGTTAGGAAAGCTCTTGATATAGCTGTAGAAAAAGCATCGATGGCTTTTGAAAACCATTATCAACCACTTCTTAAAGGACCTCAAGAAAACATCGAAAAGTCTAATCAATACGATGAAAAGTTGGAAAAACTTGATTCCAACTATAAAGTACAGTTCTTCAAAAATATAATTGAAGAAACAGGAACTCAATATAATTATTCTGGTTCTTGGTCTAGTGGTTCTATTGAAATTTTTATGATTTCGACAGAAAATAAGTGTGAAGCTTGGCATTTAGGCACTGACCATCAGTTTATAATGGTTTTACAACATCCAGAAAAGCGATGGGAATTAAAAAAAGACCTGTCTAGTTGGAAATTAGAAGATTTTAATAAAGAAGATGTAATTAATCATTTTAAAGGGCT
>CAJOQX010000287.1 GCA_905236865.1 Candidatus Rifleibacteriota bacterium | reverse complement strand
GGCTTTTTAAGCTCCTGAAGAGGGACTCGAACCCCCGACCCACTGGTTAACAGCCAGTTGCTCTACCGACTGAGCTATTCAGGAATACATCTTTATGTATGTGATTAATCTATCACCTTTATATAAAAATGTCAAGTATATTTTTTAATATTTATACTAAGTAAAAAAATATTAAGGATAAATAAGTTGTAGCTTTACATCTTCTTTTCTAAGAAACTCTCCAAGAACTTTGTTAAATAAATTTTCTAAAGCTATTCTAGCTTCTATCTGAGCTTTTTCACGAATCAAAGGTTTATTTCCTTCTATCAAAATCCTATTTTTTATTTCACTCATTATTTCTTTATCTAAATCTTTCAATTTAGGACCAAATGGATTTAAAGAGCCATTTTCTTCTTTTATTACCTTGTTTGGGTCTGATTGTATAAAAACCATCTCTTTATCTAATCTAACAGATGGACATTCTATTTTCATGGTTCGGCTTTCGGCATCATAAATAAAATTACTATCTTTAATTTCATCTAGAGGAACAAAATATTGAACTTTGTTATCGATAAACTTTATTTTCAAATTCGCAGAACCGATAGACAGCCAATCGTCTAAGATACGTTTATCTTTATCTCTTGATATTTCCACACTAACATCTTGAGTAAGAACAATTAATTTTTTTTCAGTACTTGTTTTTCCAAATTCAGAAAAAATGTATTCCTTAACAGTTTGACGACTAAAATTCAAAATATTCTGAATATATTTAATAGTTGATATAACAGCAAAATGCCAAGTAGTGAATCCAACAACGACGATAACAATTAATTGGATTAACAAAAACTTCAAAAGAAAGGAATTGTTCTTTTTAGTTCCACTAGAATTATTTGTATCTACTTGATTATTGTTTGTTTTGTTTGTTTCATTTGTTTCAGCCATTATAAACTCCAAAAATTTTTTCGCTTATTTATTTGATAAAAGTATAACATAAAAGCTTATTACTATGTTAAAATATGTGAAATATCAATGTCGATTTATAATTCGAGGGTAAACAATGAATAAATATCTTGAAGCAGAAAAATGGATTCTTGATAGAGGTTCACATAAAGGACCATATAGTCTTGATAAAATAGAATATCTACTTGATGAACTTGGTTGTCCCCAAAGAGAATATGCTTGCATATTAATAGGTGGAACAAATGGAAAAGGCTCTGTTACGGCAATCACTGAATCTATTCTTTTGGAAAGTAAAGATTATAATGTTGGTAGTTATACATCACCACATCTATTGTCTTTAAAAGAACGCATCAAAATTCAAGGGAAACAGATTAGTGAAAAATTAGTTATAGATGGAGTTAAAGCTATAAAAGAAATAACGAAAGTAATGGATAAAGAATCTTCTATTGGTTATCCTGCCTTTTTTGACGTTATGACAGCTTTAGGTTTTTGGGCTTTTAGAGAATCTGACATTGATATAGCATTAGTTGAAGTAGGCTTAGGTGGTAGATTTGATGCTACAAATGGTTGTGAGCCAGAAGTATCTGTTATAACAAATATTGGAACTGACCACCAACAATATTTAGGTGATACAAAAGAAAAAATAGCACATGAAAAATTAGGGATAATAAGAAAAAACCGTCCCCTCCTTACAACAGAAAAAGATTCTGCTGTTCTTGAAATCTTCAAGAAAGAATGTGAAGAAAAGAAAGCAAAATTAATTGTAGTAGAACCAAATTATGGTTTTGAATTAATAGAAAGCAAAACCGATGGACATTATATAAAATTACCATTTAACGAAGAAAAGATATTTTTCCCAATGGCTGGCAAACATCAGCTTGAAAACCTAAGTCTTGCTATTGCTATTATCGAACAAATGAAGAAAAATGGTTTTGAAATTTCAAATGAAGCTATTATTGAAGGCATAAAAAAATCTCACTGGAATGGTAGATTACAATTTATTAATGGTGAACCTGGCGTTTTGCTAGACGGTGCTCACAATAAAGAAGGACTAGAAAAATTAATCGAATACTTAAATTCATTTTACAAGAGCAATAAAATCAATATTATTTTTGGAGCTTTAAAAGATAAACCATACGATCAAATGGCAAAAGAACTAGAACCTTTTGGAAACAATCTTTATTTTGTTCCACCTAATTGCCCAAGAAGTCTAACGAAAGAAGATTTTGAGAAATCTAAACTTTCAGAAAAGTGGAAATGGTTTGATGATTTTAAATCCGCTTTAGATTCTTGTAAAAATGATAAAGAACATAATACTTTAGTTTGTGGTTCACTTTATCTTATTTCTGACGCTTTAAAAGAATTAGGTTGTTAATATGTTTCAAGTCGGGTTAGAAAGCTTTTTTGCAGATAAAGATTACAATAATTCCAAAACTAAGGTTGCGGTTGTTTCAAATTTTACAGGAAGAGATAGAAATGGCAAACATTTAGTCTATCGAATAGCAGAAGATTCACGTTTTGTATTAAAAAGGATTTTTAGCCCTGAACACGGTTTTGGTTCTAATGAACCTGATGGTGAAGCCGTTGCCAACTCAAAAATAAAAGATTTAAATATTGAAATAATCAGTCTTTATGGAGCAAATCGAAAACCTGATTTAAATATGCTAAAAGATTTAGATTTGCTTATATTTGATATTCAAGACGTTGGAGTTCGTTTCTATACTTATATTTCTACTCTTAGAAATATAATGGAAGCCGCAAATGAAGCTAATTTACTAGTTGCAGTTTTAGATAGACCAAATTTTTTAGGGAGAACTATTGAAGGACCTGATTTGGAAAATGGCTTTGAATCCTTTGTTGGACATCTGCCTATTCCTTTACGTTACGGTTTAACCTCTGGCGAATTAGCATTATGGATAAAAGAGCATTATAAGCTGAATAATGAATTAAAAGTTTATAAATGTAGCGATTACAATCCATCAATGACATTTAAGAAATTAGATTTTCCTTGGTTTAAACCATCTCCTAGTATGCCTGATATAAAAACGGCTATGTTATACCCTGGTACTTGTTTTTTTGAAGGAACAGAGCTTTCGGAAGGTCGTGGAACGGATGCACCATTTAGAAAGATTGGTGCTCCTTGGATTGATTCAAATCTTTGGTTGGAGGCATTAAAACCACTTTTACCTGATTATGTTAGTGCGAAAACAACTATTTTTACACCTACTTTCAGCAAATTTGACAACCAAGAATGTAATGGAGTTTTTTTAGAGCTTTTAACTGATGAACCTAAGCCTGTTGTAGAGATTGGTATTGCTTTACTTTATTCTCTTATGCAAACTCATAAAGGGAAAATAGATTTTACAGGTAGACCAAGTTTAAGTAAACCTTTTATAGACTATTTGGCTGGAACAGATAAGCTTAGAAAAGGACTTTTAGAAGGTAAAAAAACAAAAGAAATAATCTCGTCTTTCCCTAGTTTACGCTTCCAAGCAAAATATTTATATAATTAGTATGGCTTCGGCGGCTTTCATTCCGTCAACTGCCGAACTGACTATACCACCAGCATAGCCAGCACCCTCGCCAATTGGATAAAGTCCTTTTATATTCAAAGATTCACAATTATTATCTCTTAAAATTCTTACAGGACTTGAACTTCGCGTTTCAGGTGCATAAACCACGGCATCATCAATACAAACTTTGTCTAGTTCTTTCAACATATTTGGAATCTGGTGTCTTAAAGTTTTATTGATAAACTTAGGTAAAATACTATCGAATGAAGCTGGATTAGAGCGAAGGCAAGAACGGTTTTCAGGAAGATTGCCAGATATTTTTTCATCTAGATAATCTTTCAATCTTAGGGCAGGAACTGAATAATTATCATTACCAGCATGAAATGCTTTTTCTTCAATATTTTCTTGAAAACTTATACCAGCAAGAACATCATATTTTTCTTTATTTTCGACAGAATTATAATCGGAAGGTTCTACAGGTACAATAAATGCAGCATTCCCATATTTAGCGTCTCGTTTTGAAAGACTCATTCCGTTAGTAGTTAGTTTGTTTACATCATTTGCACAAGCGATTACCTGACCTCCTGGACACATACAGAAGGAATAGCAAGCTCTAACGTCACTTTCTGGTTTTCTAGTTAATTTGTAACTTGCTGCACCTATTTTCGGGTTTCCTGCAAACTGTCTGAATTGTGATTTATCTATTTGTTTTTGAGGAACTTCAAGTCTAATACCTATTGCTGTTGGTTTGGCTTCCATAGAAACATTTAATGAAGCTAACATTCTGTATACATCTCTTGCACTATGACCTGTTGCTAACAGTAAATAATCTGTTTTTATAGTTTCATTCCCTGCAATAACGGAAACTACTTTGTTGTTTTCAATGTTTATTTGAGTTAAAGTTGTATTATAGCGAATTTCTCCGCCATTTGAGATAATTTCATTTCTCAAATTTGGGATTATTTTTAATAATGTATCGCTTCCTAAGTGAGGTTCAGCTTCTATAAGAATATCAGGATTCGCCCCAGCTTTAACCAAATCTTCAAAAAATAATCTTATTCTTCTTCTATCCTTGCTACGAGCTGTTAGTTTGCCATCAGAGAAAAGTCCAGCACCACCTTCGCCAAAAAGAACATTATTATTTAAGTTTAATTTTCCATTTTGCCAAAATTGATTTACGACTTCACTTCTTTCTTCTGCTTTGCTTCCTCTTTCTATTAGAATCGGATTAGCCCCAGAACGTGCAAGCAAAAGAGTCGCCATTAATCCAGCGGGTCCTGCACCAACAACAACAGGGCGACTGCTTAGTTTTTTTGCCTTCGTAAAATCAAATTCCGATTCAAATAAATTCTGATTAACTAATTCTACATTATTAGGCAATTTCTTTGTGTTTATTTTTCCTATGAAGTCAATTTCTACAGACAAAATATAAACTGGAGCTTTTCTCCATGGACGAGCATCTAGACTTCTTCTAAGTATTTCACAACTCTTAATATCTCGTTGGCTACATTTTAATTTGGTAGAAATAGCATTTATAACTTTAGCCAAGTTATAGTCTAAATCGATTTCTATTTGCCTAATAAGTAGTTTCATTTATTATTCAAAATCTGCAATAATTGGGCAGTGATCAGATGGCTTTTCCATACCTCTAATTTCGTGGTCTATTTCAATCTTCACACAATGCTTTAAAACAGACTTAGTTCCAATAAGCAAGTCTATTCTTAATCCGTGCTTTGGTTCTGATTCAAAACCACCACTTCTATAATCAAACCAACTTAACTTTGTAGAATCTGGATACAATTCTCTATATAATTCTATTGTTCCCCAATCTATAATAGCTTGAACCCATTCTCTTTCTTCTGGCAAAAAAGAACATTTTCCTGTTTTAAGCCAACGTTTTACATTTTGCTCACCTATACCAATATCTTTATCATTTGGAGCTACATTCATATCTCCAACAATTAAAATATTGTCAGAAGGCTTATACTGTTTTTTCAACAAATCTAATAAATCAGCATAAAACTTTTTTTTGCATGGAAATTTTTCAGGGTGATTTCTACTTTCTCCTTGAGGAAAGTATCCATCCATAAAGGTTATTTTTTCAGACCCGACAAAGTTATATTCTACTGAAATGAAGCGTTTTTGGGCATTTTCATCATCGGTTTCAAAACCTTTTTGAACTTTAATAGGCGTTTCTTTTGAGAGAATAGCAACTCCATGATAACCTTTCTGCCCAAACATTTCGCTATGATAACCCATATCAGAAATATCATTAACAGGGAAAGCATCATCAACACATTTTGTTTCCTGTAAAGCAATCAAATCAGGCGAATATTTTTCTATAACAGCTTTAAGCTGATGCAATCTTGATCTTATTCCATTAACATTAAATGTAACTATTCTCATTATTTTTCCTTTTTCTTTCTTAGAAGTGCAACAACTTCTTCGGTCTTGACTTTATAAGTTGTGCTACAAAAATGGCAAGTTACTTCGGGTTCTTCACGTTTTTCAATGATTTCGGTCAAATCTTCAACGGGCAAACAGGAAACAGAATTTACTACTTTTTCATAGCTACAAGTGCAGTTTGCTGTTAATGGACGGCTTTCTATAATTTGTAAATCATCTAAACCTAAGCTTTTAGCTAAGGTTTTTAAATCAACATTTTGAGCTAGTGCTTTTTCTATACTATGGTCATTAAATCTTTCCAATAGAGGAACAAAATCTTCTGACTTTCCTTCTGAAGTTCTGCTCATACGTAATGCATAAGCTTTATCTATTTTATAGTCTTGGCTTTTTGCAACAATTTCGATTGCTGTTGGAATAGATTTTCTATCGTTATAATATCTAGCAATAGCATATTTAAAATTGAATGGATCACAACGAATCTGCTGACTTTCAAGCATTTTTCGACTATTTGAATGAATAACAGTTAATTCTCCTGCTTCACCAACTATTTCTTTAATTTCAGTTGTTTCTTTAGAGTCAAAATCATTTAAAATTTTTATTTGAGAATACCCTCGCAAGTTACCTTCTCTTGAAGCATCAGTTACGCAGCCACCTACAGGACCAGTAACCCTAACTTGCAAAGAAATTTTTTCGTCTTTATCACCTAAATCTGCTGATAATATTGCAACAGAAGCTAAAGCTTCTGCAAGAAATCTTCCTGCTGTTGGACCAGAAAGATGTTTTTGTTCAAGCTTTTTAGCAGCTTCGGTAACGTCAACATAAGTCAATGAAATACCTTTGGATTTTGAAAATCCATATATTAGTTGATCCATTTTTGTGTCCTTTTATTGGTTTATCGGATTATAAAATATCGTTTCAAAAAAAACAACTACATATTTAATAATTTAAGAAACAAAAAGAAAGTTAAATACTGGAAACAGAAGGGATACTACACATTTCCTTTTTCCTCTAATTTCTTGATATAGGTTCACCTTTGATAAAGATTGCCTCAACTACAATATCTTTAATATTTGTTGACGCAATTAAGAATGGATCTCTATTTAAGCAAATAAAATCAGCTCTTTCACCTATTCTAAGATGCCCTCTTCTTTCAAAATTGTTTGTAGCTCTATGAGGTTCATTAATAAAAATAGCTAAAGCTTTATTTAAATCTAATCGTTCTTCAGGATTAGTATGATTCACAATAGCCTGAACACCTAAAAGTGGGTCTATTGGTGTAACTGGACTATCAGAACCGCCAATAAGAGTCAATCCCGAATCCTCTAAAGTTCTAAAAGGATTACAATAAGAAGCTCTTTCTTCGCCTAATCGTTGAGCATAAACATTATCAGAACCACCCCAAAAATAATCATAAGCGGGTTGAATACCAATTATAGCATTCGCTTTCTTCGCATTTTTTATTGCTTTAAGTGAAGGGATAATGAAATGTTCAATTCTATTTGGTCTTTCTTTTTCACCAAAAGTCTCGATTGCCCACATATAGCTAGAAGCTACTAGTTCGCTTGCAAAATCACCAATAGCGTGCAAAGCCAATTGAAGATTATTAAGACTAGCAGTTTTTGCTATTTCCATAATAGCATCACTATCTAAATATAAATCACCTGTAGTATCTTCATCTGCATAATTTTCAAATAACGCTGCAGTCCTTGAAGCTATAGAACCATCAACTAAAATACAGCCTCCCATCTGCCCCCATTTTTTCTCTAAAGGAATTGATGGGTCGGAAGATTGGTTGTATATATAGCTTTCTAATTGAGAATTTTGGAAAAATTTGTCTACAAGCAAAGTTTCATAAGGGTTATCTTGAGTTCCTTCTAAACAGTGAACAGTAGCTATTCCTTTTTCAATACATTTTTTTTCTGCAAGTTTTAATCCATCAATTTTATAGCTTTCAGGCAATAAATCATTAATTTTATAACACAAAAAATTATAGGACTCTCCTGAAATCAATCCTTCATTATGAATTAAATTCGGATATTCTTCTTTTGCCCATTTTAAAGCTACAGAATTAGCAACACAGCAATGTAAATCTTTAGAAACAAGCCAAATAAACTTTTTATTACTAATTTTATCTAATTCTTTTAAAGTAGGATAACGTTTTTCTTTAATTTGGTTATAATCTAGATTCCACCCTAATATATATTCGCCACCTCTAGCTTCGTCTGAAATTATATTGAAAATATCTTTTAGACAAAATGCTTCATCTAGTTGGCATCCAGACTCAACTATTCCTGTTTGCATAAAATGGATATGAGAATCTACAAAAGGAGGAAAAACAATAGCACCATTTAAATTATAGCAAGGAGTATCTTCTGAAGGTTTTTTAATATCGAATCCAGCATTAATGATGTATCCATCTATTATTACCATTGAGTTGAATAGAGTTTTAGAATAGTCTGGATAACTTCGAGCTGAAAAATTGTAATAATAACCGATTTTCATCAACTAAAGCGGAAGTTTTCTTAAAAAATCTATAGTTGCAGCAAAACAAGTTGCTAACCATTCAAGAGGGATTATAAATAACATCATTAAAGGATAACAAACTTTAGATAGTTTTGTTATTCTAAGAAACCAAAAAAGAACTAAATATAGCAATAAAAGAAACAAAAGAATTACAGTATAAAAGTACCATATTCCTTTTTTTTCAGTGGCTTCACAAAGTTTATTTAATTTACAGGGTTCAAGTTTATTTCCAAGAACTCTGCAAATAATCTGACTTGGAAAATTCAAAGCCACTTTACGATTAGCACATTTATTGTTCAATTCTTTTATTAAAACCATGATTTTTAGATTATATCATAAATCACGTAAATTTTGTAAAATATTTATTAAAAAGAAATAGCAAATTATCTTTCATCTTCAACAGGAACTAAGGCAACGCGAAACCCAAAACTATTAGCTTTAATACCAGGATTAGAATAATATCTTGTTGCAGAACGACAATTATAGGCGAAATCACCCCATCCGCCACCACGTAAAACATTGAAAGAAGCTTTTCTATTAAAAATATAAGGATCAACCGCATCTTGACTTTCTAATTGGCCATAAGTATCTCTACACCATTCCCAAACATTACCATGCATATCATAAATACCCCAAGCGTTTGGTTTCTTCTGACCAACCAAATGCGGATTTCCTTCTGAATTTTCGTTAAACCAGGCAACTTCATCTAGATTTGGACATTTTCCATCTGATAAAGTTAGATTTTTCCCACTATTTAATGAAGTATCTGTTCCTGCACGACAAGCATATTCCCACTGTGCTTCAGTAGGTAAATCAAACTTGTATCCATAAGGAATTCTATCAGAATATTCCATATTTAAATAAGAACAAAAAGCTTTTGCTTCATCCCAGCTAATCATTTCGGCAGGATTGTTTCTTACATATTTTTTGGGATCACCGCTGTCTATTCTTTTTGTTTCATATCCTTCTAGATCAGTAAAAGCAAAGGGAATAGGATGTTTACCATACAATAACACTATCGTTAAATACTGAAACTGGGTGATTTCATATTTACCAATATAAAATGGCTTAGAAATTGTTACATTATGCAAAGATTCAAAAGAATTTTTTCCTAATTCTTTATTTGGACTACCCATTTTAAAACTTCCAGCAGGACATTCCACCATTTCTAAATTAATACTATCGAATTTCAATGTTTTTCTTTCTTCTTTGTTAGAGAGAGAATTTTGCCCATAGACTAAATTTGAAGATATTCCTAACATGAATATTATAAAAAGAGTTATTGCTATTTTTTTCATTATTACTCCATAATTCAAAAGCTTCTTTTAATTATTTTGAACAATATAAAAAAAAAAGTCAATATAATTTAGAATTTAGTCTGGTAAACGCAATCTTTTTTCATTATTAATCAGTATCTGCAAACGTCATTGCAAAAAGCCACAAGTAATACATCATTACGAGCTTATGAACTATGCATGGTAACGTGGCAATCCAAATTTTTTTTACGAATAATGATAGTTCGCTTGTTCGACATATTTCTCCTCTTGCGACCTCTGTAGATAACTTCCTTGAATATTCTTTTAGGGAACGGGTCTTATTCGGAGAAAAAAGTCTCGCGTCTCACTATCATTATTGAAAAATACTATCTTCAAAAACCTCATCAATAAAAGATAAAGATTGCTTTTGCCCTGGAATTTAATATTTCAGTAACTACACTAAATAAATTTCAAATTCATACATCTAAATCAATAACTTCGTCAGAAAACTTCTGCATAGATTTTAGCTCGTCATCTGCTAATATTTCATCTTTTAAAGGACATTGTTCTAAATGGTCACAACTTTTACAATATTTATTCTTTTTTGGAATAAAATTTGTTTCATGTAACATTTCGTAAGCAGTTTTATCTATACTTTCTAACACGACAGGTATATCACTTTCTTGTCTTGTGGTTTTCATTTTTAAATCATTATCTAACATTAACAAAGAAAGTTTACTAATGTTATATCCCAAAGTTTCTTTTGCTGCCCAATAATAGATACTTAATTGCTTATCTTTATCAACTTCTTCCTGTGGTCTTAGTGTTGGTTCAGTTTTATAATCAAGAATCTCAAAAGTTCCATCATCAAGAGCATCTATCCTATCTATTGAACCTGTCATTACAGCATACTTTCCACAAGGGATTTCAAAATATTTCTCAACAGCAGCCGCTTTTTTGAAAACTTTATTTTTCATAAAATGATTATAATAAAGCGTAATTTGTCTTATTCCATCTTTTCTATATTCTTCCTCTATTTGACTATTAGAAAAACCATCTCGGTGACAAAGCCTTATTTTTTCGTAAAGATTAATAATATCTTCTAATGTTGGTTTTTCAATTATTTTATTATTTGGGTCATATATTTGCTCAAAAGTTTCATGAATAGTTACTCCAAAATCAAAAAAAGGTTTTGGTTTTGGAGGAACTCGATCAATATAAAGTTTTTTATAAGCAAAAGGACAGTTCAAATAAAGGCTCATTTTTGAATAGCTTAAACGAATACGCTGTTTGAATTGTTCTATGCTTTCATTAACTACTTGATGAGGTTTTATTTTCCACATTGGGCAAGGGTCATAATAATCACACCATGAACATAAGGATCCCTGTTTACCTTCAAAAGTTTTTTCCTCAACAAATTTTGAAATACAATCTTTTAAACGATTTATAGCAATTTCTGATGGAACAACATCAACAGTCTGCCCTGCTAACAAATAAACAAAAGATATAGAATCTATCTGGTCAGGATAAAGATTATTAGCTACTATCCAATATAAAGCCGTAGTTAAGTCATTGCACAAGGAATTATAATCAGAGCTTTGTCTACCAGTTTTATATATTACTGGTTGGTATTTTCCATTAGACAAAACATCAAGACGGTCAATATTAGCAGATAAAAGAATAGAATCATAGTTAGTTTTTAACTCTGTTTTTAAAGAAATAGAGTTTACAAAACCCTTTGTGTCAATAACTTTATTTATATATTCAAAAGCTGTTTGACAATCATTTAATAAAGCAACTCTTGTTGTTTCATCTAATTCTTCATGAGTATTTAAAGTTTTATCAGTATGCTCCATCAATTTTTTTGTTGAATATTGTTTTCGCCCTTTATAAAGATTAAAAATCATTGAATTAATATAGGAATAAAAGAGTAATGGCGATTTTGTAGAATTATTGCAAACAGATTTCTTTTCAATATATTTAAAAGAATATTTTTTGGGACATTCTAAAAAACTTCTTAATTTAGCGATAGATAATGTATTCTTTTGTCCTTCGGGACAATTATCTTTAAAATCGCACCAACAGCAAGCATTAGAAGGATTGGGTAAAAATTTCCCATCTAAAATAGATTGAACAATTTCTTTAAATTTTGACAAAGCAGTCTCTATTTTATCTTTATCAGGGTAAACATATAATACTTTTTTTTCTTTCAAAAAAATGAAAGTTAATCTTTTTACTGGTGAATTGAATATTGAATTACCTGCCATAAATAGCATTTGAACATTAAGAGATTCTTCTAGTTCTTCGGCACCGTTGATTGGCATTTTACCTGTTTTATAGTCTATTATTTCTAAACTGCCATCTTCGTTTTTATCCACCCTGTCAAATTTTCCGCCATATTCTATTCCCAAAAGATTTGTTTTAAAATAGTAGTCTGTTTCTATATGATTATCTTCAAATTTACAAAAAGTTTCATAATAACTTTTCAAACAGTCTAAAGCTTGTTTTTTGTATTCTTCACCTATTTCAACTGTTTCAAATTCCGAATTGTTCCAAAAATAATCTAATGACTTTTGTAATTTTGCAAAATCAAAAGGTGTTCCCTTAATGTGGAAACGGTATAATGAATTTAATACTTTATGCAATACTTGATCAAACACTAATTGAGGTGATTTTTTATCGAAAGATTTATGCAGATTACGTATATTAGCAAAATAATATTTTTTAGGGCAACTCAAGTAAGCTTCAAGCCTACTGCCTGTAAGATAAAGCTTAGTATTTGACCAAGTATTCATAAAAAGTATTTAAGAAAATTAGAAGAGTTGATGATAAAAGAATAAACTTCAAATATATTTGACAGTTTCTTTTAATTCTTTTCTTTGGAAATGTGTAGGCATTGGTTTTGAACCATCTTTAGCATAGCCCAAATCAAGAAGCATAAGTATTTCTTCATTTTCGGGCAAAGATAATTCTTTCGCAACTATTTCAGGGTCGAAATAATTCAGCCAACAACTATCAACTCCAACATTAGTAGCAGCCAGCATCATTGAAGTAGCAACAATACTAGCATCTTCAACTCCAGAATCTCTTTTTCCCCCAGGATATGTAAAAACATTATTTTTATCAAAAGCAACAGCAAGAACAGTTGGTGCACCATAACGACAGGGTGTGACCTTATCAATTTTCGCTAACCCTTCTTCAGACTGTATAACATAAATACGTTGTTCTTGTAGGTTTTTAGCTGTTGGTGCTAATCTACCTGCTTCTAGAATTGCATTAAGTGCTTCTTTTGTTACCTGTTTTGAATCAAATTTTTTGCAAGAATAACGATTTTTAATTACTTCTGAAAATTCCATTTTATTTCTCCTTGTTTATGATATAATAATAATTACGACAGTTTGGTTGAACTTGTTTCACCCATAAAAAAACCTCGGCATTTAATTGTCGAGGCTTTTTTTATTCTACAACTATAGTAAAAGGTAACTTTTTATTTTTCACATAAGTCAAAAGCTTCATTAAGCGTAACTCATGTGTAGCAACCATAGTGTTGCCAGAATCAGTTGTATATTCCGCTTTGATTATATTGCCTTTTTTATCTTGAATTTCTTTTATAGAAACAACTTTTCCACCATCAGGTGAATCAAAAGTTCTTGGAAGATGACAAATCAAGCCATATCTATCAGAAGCTATTTTATAAGCATATACTTTCAGATTTTTCGGTAGTTTTTCTACTTCACCTTGATAAAGAGGAATATATGTTCCAACTGTTCCAAAATCACCTTGATCTATAAGACCAGCAAAAGGTCTTGAAAAAGTTTTTAAACCTAGAGCCAATAATATTTCATTAATAAGCTCGGGGGTAACTAACTCAACATTAGGTTTAACTACTTTTAAACTTACAGTCTTAGATTTAGAAGTTTTAGAAGAAGTTTTTTTGGAAGCTCCTTTTTTGGTAGTAGCTTTAGAGGCTGTTTTTTTGGCAACAGCTTTTTTCTTAGTTGTAGTTACAATAACAGGATTAGTTCTTTTTATTATTTCCATGCTTTGAATTTTATTATGTTATTTATTATTTTTCAAGAATTAATTTATTTTTTTAATTAATATTTTAATTAACAATAAATTGATAAAATAAAAAAATTATGTATAATATATTATTATGCAAACAAATATAGATATAACAAAAGCTTTTATGGATTCACCTAGTGGTGTCCTTTCGATTCATCAACTTTCACAGAAGCTAAAGCTTCCTTATGGAACTACTTATAATAGAGTTCATTTACTTTTTGAACAGAAAATATTGCAAATATTGCCACAAGGAAAAGCCAAGCTTTGTGCGTTAGACGGCGAAAACCCAATGACAGCCAATCTTCTTGCATTAGGTGGAGCCCAATCTACACAGAATTTTATGATGTCTTTGCCCGACAATGGAAAATTATTAAAAAAAATAATAAAAACTATAAAAACAAAAACTAAAGGCAAAATAGCTTCCGCAATACTTATTTCACCAGATTCTTTAAAAAGTATTTGTAAAGATTTAAATTCAAATTTAGTATATCCAAATGATTTTTCAAATATAGAAAATACTGATTCTCTTTCTGATTATCAATCTTCTATTGATTTCTTTTTTATAAAATCAGATGACCAATTTGACGAAAACAATTTAGAAACAGAGATTTCTTCAATGCTTTCAACTTATCAAAATGTTTCAATAACAAGTATGGTTGTAGACAAAGAAACATTACTTGGAATGTTAGGCGAAGAAGAAAATAATGCTGGATTCGCAGCCTATACAATGTTGCATGATGGAATTATCCTTCATGGATTTGAAAACTTTTATGAAATAATATTAGAAGCTTTCAATAGAAAACTTGGTATTCATAAACAATAATTAACAAAAAGAGAACAAAATGAAAAAAAGTATTTCTATATTAATGCTCATTTTATTAGCATCTTCTTGTTGTTTTGCTCAAAGTAATTTGAGAAATAGAGGAAGAAAAATATTTCCATCACCTAATTTTGATGACCCACAACAAGCGTTATTTCCTCCTAAGCAACTTATAGAAGAAAAACTTGCTGGACTTGCCTCCTCAAGCCCTGCCCTACCCCTTGCAGAAAAAGGTTTAGAAAAACTCAATCTAGGATTTTATACAGAAGCAAAAGAAGCATTCAGAAGTGCTATCAGATTAGAACCTTTAAATATGGGGTTATGGGAATTATATGAAGAAACCGTAGTAGCAGAATACAATGCAACAAAAACAGATGAAATATATAAGTCTGTTACAACAGGAGATTTTTCACCTAATTTTACAATAACAAGACTTGATAGTTATATAGAATTAGGCACTTTGTATATCGTTGGAACTATAAAAAATATATCAAAACGTAGGAAACAAAAAATAAATCTAAGAGCTAGATTGTTTGATGAACATAATAGAGAGATCCGTTCAGAAATTGGTACACTTCGTAATATATACAAATCACTTTATCCAAACGAAAGCTCTCTATTTGAAATCCCTATAAAGAACCCACCTTTTAAAGTTAAGTCTTATAGGGTTGAAGTAGCAAATTGGGAAGATTAGCAGTTAGGATCGCTCAATCTAACTATAGTGTGTTTCCCATCGAAAATCTTTAGCAAATGAACCATTGATATAATAAACATACCAAAGCCAATCCATCTAAGCCAAGATTCTTCGATCATATCTACTAAATCTTTTTTAAACTCTTTCATTTCTTCTGGAAATGCGAACATCAAAACGCCAGTAAGAGCAACGAAAGGAAAAACTAGCATCCAAAAAATCTTTTTAATGAACCACACGATAATTTCCTCGCTTTTTAAATTCTAAAGTTAATATAGCAAAGTTTACAAATATTGTAAATACAGTTATTTGAATAATTAAGATAAATATGAAACTATTTCTTTTATGCTAAACTATGTGGTAAAAAAGCTTTATACCCATTTTGCTCTATACAAACAGCATTAACCCCAAATACATCTGATAAAAGTTTAAGATTAAGTATTTGCGAAACATCACCGTTTGCTGCAACTACGCCGTTATTAAAAACTATTGCCTTATCAGAAAATAACAAAACATCATTAGGATTATGCAAAGACATAATTAGTGTAACATTACGTTTTTTTGAAATATCGCAAATTAAATTAAAAACAGTAAATTGATTTTTAAAATCAAGATGATTATTTGGCTCATCAAGAATTATAACTTCAGTTTCCTGTGCCAAAGCTCTTGCAATAATAGACAACTGAATTTCACCACCAGATAGTTCGTTGTAAGGTCTATCAAAATACCTTATAGCACCAGTTTCTTCTGCTGCCCTAACAACAGCCTCCATATCTTCTTTTGATGGATTTCCAAGAGCATCTATTTTTGAGTATCTTCCCATTAAAATAAAATCTTTTACGCTAAAAGGAAACATAGGCTCATGCTTTTGGGGAACAAAAGAAATAATTTGAGCAATATCATTTCTGCTCATGCTATTGATTTCTTTTCCTTTTAATTTAATTGAACCTTTATAATCGGTTATCAATCCTGTAATTAAATTAAAAAAAGTAGACTTACCTGCTCCGTTAGAACCAAGAATAGCTACTCTTTCTCCTTTTTTTATTTCACAGCTAACCCCTCTAAGAACTTCATTTTTACTTCTAGGATAAGTAAAATGAAGATTATCAACAGATAAAATACATTCGTTTGTATTTAATTCCATACAGAAGCTTCTTTCTTGCGTAAATAATAAATAAAGAATGGTGTACCAATCAATGCAGTAATAATACCTACAGGAATTTCACCTGTTGTAAGACCTCTGGCAATATTATCAGAAATAAGCATAAACGCAGCCCCTATTAATGCAACCATAGGCAATAAGGATCTATGGTTCGGACCTACAATAGCACGACCAATATGCGGTATAACCAACCCAACCCAACCAATAGTTCCTGTTCTAGCAACACAAATTCCTATAGTAGAAACAATAAAATATATATAAATTATTTTCCATCTTTTAATATTCATACCTAGTAAAGTCGCTTCCTTATCGCCTAAAGAAAGAACATTTAGTTGCCAAGCAAAAATAATCATAAGAATGATGTTTATAGGAATAATCCAGGTTATAATATCCAAAGTTTCCCAGCTGACAGAGCCAAAACTACCCATCATCCAAAAAGTGATTGCAGGTAATTGAGTTTCGCTATCAGCAATATATTTAACTATACCTGTTAAAGAACTAAACAAAGAAGATATTATTGTTCCTGCCAATACCAAAGACAATCTAGGAATTGAACCATCGGGTTTTCTAGCAGTCAAAAAAGCGGCTGTAACAGCAATAGCTCCACCAATTCCAGCACAAATATCTATAGAATGAGGTAACTTAGATAAAAAAACAATTGCCAATGCCGCACCCAGAGAAGCACCAGAAGATACCCCAAGAATAAATGGACTTACTAACGGATTTCTGAAAATTCCTTGTGAAGCGGCTCCGCAAACTGCTAATCCAGCCCCAACCAATAAAACCATTATTATTCTAGGCATTCTCAGATTTAACACTATAATTTTTTCATATTCGGAAATATTACTATCAAAAGGTGTTTTTGTAACACTAGAAAAAATAATGCTTAGAATCTTAGAAGGTGGAATATGATAATTACCAATGTTTATAGAAAAATAAACAAGAAAAATCAATGAAACAATCATTATAAAATAAGTGACTGTTTTTTTCATTTGAGCAACAAAACCTTTCTATTTTATACTACTTATTGATACCATAAACTAAATTAAAAAACAATTTTTTAGTTTTTTACCATTAGATTTAATATCTCTATTTATTTATGTATAATTAAGTTTGGAGGAATTATGAAGAATATAAAAAAATATAAACTATTACTTGTTTATTGTTTCTATATTTATTCTTTTTTTACAATTTCAAAAAGTTATGCTTGCGAAAGGATATTTAAATCAGAAGGCTACAATGGAGCTATAAGTTGTGGGCATCCATTAGCAGCAGAAACAGCAATTAAAATTTTAAAAGCAGGTGGAAATGCTGTTGACGCTTCAATTGCAGCTGCTTTTGTACTTGGCGTAGTTGATTTTTCTAATTCTGGAATAGGTGGTGAAGCTTATGCTCTAATACATTTTCCAAATGGTAAAGTTATCGCTATTGATGGTTCAACAAGACGCCCCATAAATGACATAAAAAAAGAGTATAAATCTAAGATTTCACTACCTGCAATTCCCGAAATGTTACTAAAAATGAGAAGATTATTTGGAACTCAAAAAAACAAAATCTTGTTAGAACAAGCGATAACTCTCTGCGAAGATGGTTTTGAAGTAAGTCCATACCTATCAGATGTAATTTCTAAAAAGATAAATAAAATAAATGACCAACGGGCTTTAAAACTAATAAGCGATAACAACATTCCTTTAAAACCCAAACAAATTTTATATCAGCCGATTTTAGGGAAAACCTTAAAACAATTAGCCTTAGATGATGGTTTATCTTTTTATTTCGGTAAAGATGCAGATTTAACCATACAAGATATGAAAAATAAAGGTTCAGCATATAATAAATATGATTTTATGAATTACCGAAGTAAACTTTGTAAACCGATTACAATAATACACAAAGATTTTACTATTTTTGGAAATCCTATTCCATCTTCATCTATTTCTACTATTAAACTTGCATTAAAATTAGTTAATATGAATCAACCACTTTTAAATCAAAAACCTGAAGATTTTTTAAATCAAGCTAGCATTTGTAGAACTATATTAGAAGAAAAGTATAGTTTGTTATCAAGTTTTTACAACAATACTGAAGATTATTTTAATTTGAACAAATTGAATAAAAGTATTTCAATCAGCGAGAATGCATTTTCAAAAAATAACAATATCGAATTAAAAAAAGAGAAAAAGCAAATTTCAAACACAGATTTAATAAACACTAACGAAAACGATGATGGGAATACCACTCATTTATGTGTTTGGGACAAAAATAATATGATTGTTTCAATGACACTTACTCTTGGAACACATTTTGGAACAGGTCAACTAGCACCTGGCGGATTCTTTTACGCTAATAGCTTAAATAATTATTCTAAATCAGTAGTAAAATATCATAAAGATTACCCTTCAAAATTTGGCCCAATAACATCTAAATCGCCAATTATAGTAAAAAAATCGAATAATCCATATTTTGCCTTAGGTGGTGCAGGTGCTAACAGAATAATAACAAATACAGCTTATGTTCTTGCTAGATTATTGAAAGGTTATGATTTAAACAACGAAATAATTGAGCAAAGGTTTTATATAGATGATAAAAATAAAATTATTATAGAGAAAAATAATTATAATCAAAGTTTAATAGAAAAAATTAAATCTAAATACTCTAATACTTTTACTAAAAATTACCCTAGTGATTATTTTGGTTTAATAAGTTTAATAATAAAAAAAGATAATGTTTCTACACTTACTTCTTTTGGGGATAAACATAGAGATGGTTCTTGTCTAGCATATTAAATAATATAAAACAAAAAAACTTCGCAATTATTATTTTGCGAAGCTTTTTTTTGTTTTTCTGTTTTTTAGAAAGCTACTTCTTCTCCACCATCAAAGTCATAGTCATCATTGTCTCCAAAGTGACCGTCACCATAACCGCCAGAAGAAGGAATAGTAATAGAATCTCTATCTATATCATCATCGTTTCCACTGCCATCATCTTCTACATAGCTATCAGGGCGGAGCATTTCTACATCATCATCACCTGTCGTTGTATTATTAGAAGAACCGCCTTCCCAGTCAAAGCTATCTTCATCAAAATCATCAATATTTAAATCAGAATCGTTATTAGATGTAGAATCATCGGATTCACTATTTTGACTAGTTACGTTTGACGCATTAGAATCATAGTCATAGTCATCTTCATCTGTATTGTTGTTGGAACTAGATGTATCATCTAAGCTGTCAGTATCGTTGTTTGGTTGAGATAAACTGTTGTCATTATCAAATGTAGTATCTTCATTAAATGCATTATCATCATCGAAACTCAAAGAATCATCATCAAATGAAAGATTATCATCAAATTCATTTACAGAAATATTTCCAACTTCATCAGCAAATTTACCAGGCATAACTCCACCAGCTGCTTCAATTCTTGGCAATGACAATGAATGAATAATACCGTCACGAATATTAGTCATGTGTTTCATAATCTGGAGACTACTATGATAAAAATTTAGAACTACAAGTTTTCTGCCTAAAGGAATAAGAACCATGTGACAATAAAGGATTCTATCACCTTGGGTAAAATGAAATAAGATGTTACCTATTTCGACACCTGCAATATCAGCTTTCCATTGATCATAAAGTCTTGGATTAAATGGCATTAAAGTATCTTTTATAGCTTTACCAACCTGCGCTAAAGTTTGAGGTGTTTCATAATTTGCAGCTTGAACATGAAGTAAAAATCTTCCACCTAAGCCAGTTACTGTAGCCAACAAAGAAGGATTTATTTTTTCCTGAACAGTATATTTTGTAGGAACCATCATACTGAACTCATATTCTTTATTGCGAATAGGTCTAGTTCCTTTTAATGGAGCATAAAATAGTTTTAAACTGTCAAGATAATAACTTAATTTAACATTTTTTATACTATCACGAAAAACTTGAGTTAATCTTTGACCATTAAGGATGTAATCATAAACATACCATCTTTGTCTAACAAATCTACAATAAACATGATATTCAAATAGACCTCTATTGGTATCTAATTTTATAACAACCTTACATTGTTTTTTGCCATTATATCTAGGGTCAGAATAATCTATAACAGCTCCGCCAGCAACTCTATTCATAATTTTAGATAAAAATCTAAATTCATTACGATGAGTTTGAACTTGATAAGCAAAAAGATCATTATAATCTTCTTTATCTAATCTTTTTAATTGTTTACCAAACAGCAGTTCTAAGAATGTCTGAACATCAAAATTAGATAAACAAACATCATAGTCCCCTTCCATTAAAGCTCCCATAAATCTGTATACCATAGGAACAGGAGAAGGTAATTCCGACCTAGCATTGGGCGGTTCTGGTATATCAGCCAGCAACCCTTTCGTATCACCGACTATATTAATTTGGGCTACCGCAACCTTTGCTAAAGGAATAATAAACAAAAAAACAAAAATGATTTTTATTAACGATTTTTTATTATACATAGTTTTAGCTTAAATCACCATTTTAAATTTGTCAATCTTTGATATGATTAAAACTAATAAAAAAATACCTCGATATTACTCGAGGTATTTTTATGCTTAGAACTTAAGTTTATTTAGGAGTTTAAAATTATTCTGCTACACCAGATTTCAAAAGAGCATCATATCTTGCTTTAGCTTCGTTAGCTTTCTTACTAACTTCTATAGCTTCAGACATCTTTTGTTCTTGAACAAGTTTCTGATATTCTTTCATATAAGTATCATATTCTTGATATGCAGCAGCAATATCATCAGTAGAACCAGTAATTGTAGTAACTTCGTTGTTATCTTCAGGTACTACAGTAACAACTTCGTCGGTTATTGTTACGCTTGTAACATCATCAGATTCAATTTTAATAATTTCAGGTGTAACAACAGAGCCATTATTACCTGTTGTTCCATTAGGCATTACAAGAGTTGGAAGTTTTGCTTCGCCTTTTCCAAAGAGTCCAGCAATCTTATGAGCAGCCCAGTTACCGAAGTAACCACCAACCATACCGCCTAGAACAGTTCCTACAGGACCTAGACAAGAACCTAATGCGGCACCAATTGTTGAACCTATTGCCTGACCAGTTACGCCAACCCAGTCAACACGTTTGAAAGCTTCTTTAATTGAAAATCTACCATTTTTGAGGTCACCAGCAACATAAGCACCGACTGATGAACCAACAACAGAACCAAATGCAGGAGCTAATGCACCAAGAGCACCACCAACAACTGGAATACAACTTAAGAAAGGAGTGAAGAATGAACCAGCGGCGGCACCAAGAGTAGAACCTGCAACGCTACCTACAAATTCAGCACAACATACAGTTTGAAGAGCTTTCTTTAAGCTTGGCTTTTCACCACGCATTATTTGAGTTGCTACGTCAACACCAACAGTTATACCTGCAGTTACGAGAATATTTTTAGCACTAAAGCCTGATTTTAAACTATCTTTAACATTCTGAACACCTTGGTTAGTTAGGCCCTTACCTGTTTCGTATCCAGCTTTGAATTTATCACCAACAGATGTTTTGTTTTTACCATCAGTGGTTTTACCTTCAGTTGTAGTCTGAGCAACTTCAGTTCCAGAAGTTTTACCATTGCTACTGTTAGTCTTACCATTGTTGGTATTAGATTGATTGGCTTGATTTGAAGTATTGCCATTAGCCTGTTGAGCTTTATATTCTTGATAAGCTTTGCTCATTTCGGTACTATTCATACCTTTGCCAGCATTAGCTTTTTGAAATTCATTCCAGCTCATTTGTCCACCATTGTTATTTGTTGTGGTAGTTTGAGCAGTATTACCAGAACCATTAGTATGATCTGGCAAATTTCTAGCAATGGCTTCTTCGTGAGAAATCATTTTGCCAGTTTGTGGATCTTTTGGATAATTTGTAGAATTACTCTGGGTGGTATTGTTACTAGTTGTAGTTCCATTATTAGCTTTATAATCTTGATAAGCTTTGCTCATTTCGGTACTGTTCATACCTTTGCCAGCATTAGCTTTTTGGAATTCATTCCAGCTCATTTGTCCACCATTGTTATTAGTAGAGGTTGTGGCTGGTTTTGCATTACTAGTAGATTGGTTAGTAGAACTAGAATTTGTTCCTGTGGTTTTACCATTGTTTACAGAAGACTGTACAGTAGAACCAGAAGTTCCATTATTAGATTTATACTGCTGATAAGCCTGACTCATTTCTGAACTAGTCATACCCTTGCCAGCATTAGCCTTTTGGAATTCATTCCAGCTCATTTGTCCACCATTGTTATTAGTAGAGGTTGTAGCTGGTTTTGCATTACTACTAGTAGTTTGGTTAGTAGAACTAGAATTTGTTCCTGTGGTACCATTGTTCACAGAAGACTGTGCAGTAGAACCAGAAGTTCCTGTAGTTCCATTATTAGCTTTATACTGCTGATAAGCCTGACTCATTTCTGTACTGGTCATACCCTTGCCAGCGTTAGCTTTTTGGAATTCATTCCAACTCATTGTACCATTGTTATTAGTATTAGTAGATGTAGTTGGTTTAGTAGTGTTTGTAGATTGGTTTGTTGAATTTGAGGTTGTACCTGTTACTGCTTCACCGAAAACAATCTGTTGATACTGAGACATTTCTAAAGCAACAGGTTTTCCATCAACAAAACGAACATTATAACTAGTTGTTCCACCAGGAGTATTTACTGTTACCCATTGACCAGGTGTTACATTAAAAGTCTGACCACCTACTTGTATAGGAATGGTCTGTGTTGTTGCTTTTGCTTCAGCTGGAAGCTGAATATTGAATAAACTAGCTAGAAATACTAGCGTGAGAAGACCACACATTATTCTTGTTCTAAGCGTTTTCTTTCTCATGTTAAACTCCTTATAAACTTATAAAAAACATACACAATATATAGTACGGCTAAAATGTACCGATACCTTAGTATTATTTTACTTATTTTTTAAGATTTCGCAATAGTTTAAGAGAAAAAAATTATTTTTTTAATAATTTTTTTAAAAAAATTTTTTATATTTTTTTATAAATTAAAAAAAATAATTTTATAAATAAAATTTGTCGATTAAATATTTTTGAGTATATTATTAGACAGATTAATATTTTAATGATATAATTTAATTATGAATACATCACAGGTAAAAAGCATACGTTATTCGTATCAGATTGATTACGCTTATGCAGAACCGACTCATTTAAAGAGTCAGGTTCATAATTTGCCTGTTGTAAG
>CAJOQX010000286.1 GCA_905236865.1 Candidatus Rifleibacteriota bacterium | reverse complement strand
TTAGGGAAATAGCAATGACATTTGGGCAATGGGCATGAACTATTGCTTTTGCGTTAGTATTTTTATAGATGGAACGGTGAACAGGCAATTCTCTAGAAGCTTTTAGAGTTTGAGAATCATCATGATTTATTGCTGTTGTTATTAAATCTGGGTGGTCGATATGATGAAGCATACAACCAGTGCGAGTTATAACTATATGCTCTTCATTCAGGCGAATACTTAAATTGCCTGAATGAGAATTGTTGAGACCTGCGGTAAATAAATCGTTGCCTACCTGACGAAAAGCATTGAAATACATTACTTAAGCCCTAGCACTTCTGGAATTGTTTCGGCGTAAATTGGTTCTATAATACCCTTGTCTGTGATTATTCCTGTAATTAGTTCTGGCGGAGTTACGTCAAAAGCTGGATTATAGACTTTCACACCGTTTGGAGCGACTTGAACTCCACCAAATTTAGTGATTTCGTCAGGATTACGTTGTTCAATGACTATTTCATCATCATATTTGATGCTCATATCGAAAGTGCTTGTCGGAGCTGCTACATAAAAAGGAACACCGTTATATTTACACAATACTGCTAAAGAGTAAGTTCCAATTTTATTTGCAACAAAACCTTTTGAAGTGATTCTATCTGCACCAACAATTACACCTTGAACCAAGTCATTTCTAATAAGACCGCCAGCCATATTATCAGCTATAACAGTGACATCAAATCCATCTTTCATAAGTTCCCAAGCGGTTAATCTAGCACCTTGAAGTAGTGGTCGAGTTTCATCAGCAACTATTTTTACTGTTTTGCCAGCTTCTTTAGCTGCACGGAAAACGCCTAACGCAGTTCCATAGCCTGCGGTAGCTAGTGCACCAGCATTGCAGTGAGTAAGCCAAGTTTCGCAATCACCGATTAATTCTTGACCATATTTACCTATGGCACGACACATAGCTAAATCTTCTTCGTAAATTGCGTTTGCTTCTGCTAAAGCTTTTTCAGCAGCTTTATCTAAATCACCAGTATGAAGATTTAAAACAGAATTTCTTACTCTGTTAGTCGCATAAAATAGGTTTACAGCAGTAGGTCTAGTGCTATTGAGAAGATTGCAAACTTCTTCCAAAAGTTCTTCTAAAACTGGTTTCTTTTCTAAATTCTTAGGATTAACAAGACCTAGGTAAACACCGTAAGCTGCCGTTACACCAATTGCTGGTGCTCCACGAACTTTCATACCTATAATGCTGTTTGCTACATCTTGTTCTGTTCGGCATTTAATGATTACTTCCTGTAAAGGTAATAGAGTCTGGTCAATCAACTCCAAACATTTTTCCTCTTTGTTAAAAAATACAGTCTTTATCATAAATGCCTCCTTGTTTTTTTGATAGAATACTCAAATTTAAAGCTAAAATCAACCCTATTTTTGATATAAGATGCGAGGCCAATGAAGGAAGGCTAATTATAAATTGTTTACTGTTGTTGAATAAAAAATAGTTCAGATTATTCAAGCATTTATAAGAATTATATTATAATTATTATAAATGCTTTTTTAGTTACACTAACAATAAAAACTTGTAATTTGTAATTTTTATCTTATATTCTATACATTATACATATAAACGATGAATGATTTAGTAGCAAATTTAAAATCTAATGAACCCTCTGTTGTTTGTGCTGCAATAGAGAGTTTAGAAGCTGTTGAGCCTGATGTTTTAAAGGCTAATATTGTTTCTTTGCTTTTAAATAACAATGTATGGATACGTTCACGAGCGGCAAGATCAATGTGTCGTTGGGATAGAACCGAAGCTATTAGATATTTGGCAGCAATGTTATTTTCTAAAAATATTTTGGAAAGAGAAGCGGCGTTAAATCATTCTTTATTTTTTCCTTTTAAACAAATAGAAGCCATTTTATTAAAGTTTTTAACTGTTGAACAAGAGCCTGATTTAATAAATAAAGCAGGACTTGTCTTTATGGCTAACCCTGATAGTGCTACAGCTTTTCGTTTGTATGAAGCTCAACAGGCTACGAGAAACTTAAGATCAGATATGATAAATGGAATATTAATGGGAGTCTTAAACTCTTTATATCAAGCAAGACTAGTAAGCGAAGTTCCTCTTGTACAATTAAAGAAAATAGTTAATGAATATAAGAATCGAAAACTAAAATTATATATAAACCATTATTCAGAACTTCTTAATTCAGAAGAATCAGAAATACGTTTAAAGGCAGCTATTAAGCTTTGTGACTTGATTAGACAAAAAGTTGCAAATGTTGAAGTCTTAATAAATGATTATTTAAAATCTGAAAAAGATGAGAGCATCGCTAGTAAAGTCAGACTTTATTTAGATTCTGGTTCTATAAAAGTAAATGAAGAAGAAATAAAAGACGCAAAAAATGCTGAAAATAGAAAAAAAATTTATGCTTTAATAAATAAAGATAATTATTCTAAATACATTAGCCTTTTATTACCTGAATTAAAAAATGTAGATTTTACCGAACAATTAACTATAATTCATTTTATTGAGGAATTTGGCGAAAAGCAAGATTCTAGTTATGTATTAAAATGTTTGGAATCATCTAATTCCGATGTTCAACAAGCAGCTATAGATTGTTTATTAAAAATAGATCAAGATGCATTGCAACCTTATTTACCAAATTTGATAAAAAGCTCTTCTGATCAAGTTAAGCTATCTGCAATAAAAGCTTTTGCTATATTTGATAAATCAGAAGCTTTAACTTTGCTAACTCAAATGATGACTTCTTTTAGAGTCATTCAGAGGAAGAATGCTTTATTTTGTCTTGCCAATCTTGATTTTGCTTCAGTTAGTGACATCTTGTTGCCAGCATTAAAGCAAGAAAAAGACAAAGGTTTACGAAATGAAATGTTTAATCTTTTCCTTGATAATGCAAATGAAGAAATTTTTTGTGAAATATATTATTACTATGTAACAATAAATTCACAAGAAAAATATGAATTTAAAGTTTTTTTAGATAAACTTTCAGCAAAATTGGCTTCTTTAAATGATGGGAAAAAAGCTAATAATTTTTGGAATATGGCTGAAGCTCGTTTAGCGGAAGAATACTCAAATGCCGCCCAAAGAGAAGCTTACCGTCTTGAAAAAATTCAAACTTTATTGAAACAAGATGAAAGAAAAGAAAAAATAGAGTTAGTAAAATTTACATTTTTTGCCCATGGTATTGGTTTTATTTTTTCGCTTCTTATATGGTTTGGCTTTATGGCTCCTAATGCTTGGTTTATTAAAGAAAAAAAATCAGATGTTACTCAAAACATTAGTGAAAAAGTAAATTCGTCTTTCAATAAATTTGATGATACTATTCCAAGCGACCCCATTTCTATAAAAGGTGTAATTGTTGAAGTTAGTATTAAACATAGACAAGCTATGTTGATTGAAAAAAATGGGAAGAAATATTTACTTATATTTAATGAAGAAGAAACAATACCCCAAGAAGGATCAGAAGTTTCTTTGCAAGTTTTGGTAGAAGATTATCAAGATTCTGTTTTTACTGCTGAAGTTTTAAGTATTTTTTAATATATTTTTATATAAAATTCGTTTGTAAAATATGTTAAAATAGCTGTAAATATTAACAAATCAGTGTTTGACAAAACAACTTTATTTGCTAAAATTATATAATATGTTATTTTGATTTAGGGACAATATGCCACATATTATGAATTATAAAAAAATAAATATAATTTTATTAATAACTGTTTTTTATGTTATTAGCTGTGCTCAAGTTTCCTACTCTTGTAGCCTTGCTTTACATGATTGGCAGTTGATTTTTTTTTATAAAATCCCTATAAATGCTCCATTTATTCCTCTTTCAGAGATTTCAGTTATACAGAACAAATTTTCAAAAGCAGTTACAGATAGAATTTTATGGGTAATAAAACCAGGAATATTATCACCTTACCTTGATTTTATAAAATCTTTTTTTAGTGGTTGGGTCGCTGACACAAAATGGGAGATTATTCCAAACTCAAAGTCTGTAATAAAGATTGCACGAAGTTTTTCTAACGAAGAAAAGAAACCATTAATTGTCGGTTCTGATAAAAATTTTCTTAAAATAGCAGTTTTTTTTGATGCTAATTCAAAGAACAATTGTTGTCAGATTGTTTTAGCTCAAGATAGTCGTCTTAGATGTGTTTTTCAAGATGCAAATTCTCCTTGGGCACAAGAATTTAATATGCAAAGTTGGTATTCTTTGATTTTTTATCGTATGCCTATTCCTGGAACGATTATATCTTTTTCTACTTATCCAATTGATGGTACTAGGTCGTCAATTTATGAAGATCATGATTTGGTAGAGTTACTTCTAAGTAAAAAATGCCTTATGAGAAGACCTGATTTGGTTGTAGACCCATATTCTTTTGATTTCCCTGATTTACCAGAGTAGGAAAATCTAGAAATAATAATTGAAAATCGAAAGGTGGAAAATGAAAATTAAATCAGTTCCTTTTAAGTTTGTTTTTATAATATTTTATTATTTATCTTGTTCGATTCCTATCTCTGCTCAAATTTTTGGAGAAGCAGATTTAGAACGTTTAATTATGAAGCATCCAATGATGAAGAATTATGACAAAAAAACAGGGCATTTTAAAAATACTCCTCACGAATTACGTAATGTTCAAGATTTGAAAAATGAAAATGCTTCTTTGACTTTAGAATTGAATAATATTGAGTTAGAAGAAATAAAACGTGCTAAGGGTAGTTTAGAAGCAGATATTCAAAATGAAGATAGCTTTTGGAACGATGTTGTATCTGATTCAAATAGGAAGCAACTTTTAGAAAATAAAATTAGAGACAATAAAGAACTAATAGAAAGAAATGGCAATCCTGGTTTTTCTAAGCTGTATCCTATAATTGATGATATGTGTAATGATATATTTGTATCGTTATATGATGAAAAAAAAGTAATATTGAACAAATTGCCAAGATATTTGCTTAATAAACCAGATTTGGAAGGAAAAGATTTCAGACAATTTTGGAATAAACCTAGTTCTGTAATATTAGAAAATTATTTAAAACATTCGTATTATATTTCGCAGATGTTTCCAAGTGTTGATAAAACTATACTTTTTCAAAAAGTTGGAGAGTATAAATGAAAAAATTAAGAATCGTTTTTTTTATACTATGTTTAATCTTTAATAGTCAGTATTTATTGGCTATAAACGCTAGTGATGTCGCTATTATAGATTTATCTGTTGCTTTATGTTTGCATCCCAAAATGTCACTTTTTGATTTTAACAGAATAGGTTTTTATAAAGTTGAATTTGGACTTTCTAATGAAGAGTTTGATGCTAAGGTTGCTTCTATTAGAGCCTCTGCCCCTGATAGAAGTGATGAATTAAGAAAAATAGAAAAAGAATTAGATGAACTTTACAAAGAACGTAATAAGCTTTCCTATTTTTATATAAATACAAATGAAGAAAAGATGAAAAAAGCTAACGAACTAATGGAAATTTCTTTGGCAAAAGAAGAAGAATTAGAGAGAAAAAAGCTAGAATTAAATTTTCTTATAGGAAATTATGATTTGACTACTCCAAAAGAAACTTTAGTTATTATTGAAGAAATAGAAAAAGATATTTTTGATGCGATAAATGAAGTTGTCAAAGAAAATAATTATTCTATAGTTTTAAATTCAACTGTTCCTCTTCCTTATACATTTAATAAAAACTATGAGAACTCAGCTATTTATGGACAAGGTATACCAGGGATTAATTTTATGCTTTTTTATTCTTTTCTTGCTGATAAAAATTTTGATAATCCATTAGAAGAAAAGATTCCGTCTTCAAGAGATTTAATTAATTGGATAGAACTAACAAGATATCCAAAAGCAGTAAATTTGCTCCCAATGAAGCCTTATCCTCTTGTTTTATCTGGTGGGAAAAGTATATTGTCATCTGTCATAAAAAAGATATATAATAAGTATGGTATTAATTCTTCTATTTATAATGTAGTTGATTCTGTTATTACGAAAATGGAACAACTTCAGTATGGTAAAAAAGTAGAACAGAAAACAGTTAAAGATAATTTTTAATTTATTAAAAAAGTCGAGTATTTTATGGAAAAAAGAAAAGCATTTACTATGGCAGAAATACTTGTTGCTGCTGCGATTTTTATGGTTTTTTCTGCGGCAGTTTTCTCTATATATAGAATGGGTAGTCGTATGTATGTTTCTGGCTCATGGAAGTATAATCGTCAAAAGGACGCTGAAAGATTTTTTGAAATATTAAAAGAACGAATTGAACAGGCTTCTAATGTTGTTACTGTAAATATGGGAAAAAAAGATAAAGAGGCCGTTACTACTAACAGAACTACGTTTGTAATAAATACGCACAATTATGAGTTAGCATCAAAAACTAGAGCTAGTGGACGACAGTATTTAGCACAATTTGCAGTCTGCAAACCTTGTATTAAATTACCAAATGGTTCTATATTAAAAAAAGGATTAGCTCTTTGTCATGGTTTGGTTCTTATTCCCGATGAAGTAACAGGGCTTTATAATCTCCATCTTAGAGTAGAAAGAACTAAAGACAATGGAGAATATTTTAACCCATCTGGTGAATCTTGTGTGCCAGCAGAATCAAAAAATACTGAATTTCAAGGTGATCCAAAAGAATTTGGATTATTTCCAATTTCCCATTCTTATGTTTTAAAAGATGTTTTTAAAGTTGAAATAACTTTAACTAGTGGTGAAAATGAAGTTGACACTACAACTGGGACAGGATCTGGAACTGGAGGAGAAGATAAACAAATTATACCAAAAGTTTTTTCGATAACTGTTTATATGCGTAATTACAAACACGAGCAGACTGTGCTAGAAGTAAATTGTACAGCAAAAATCGAAGGCTCTGTTGGTTTATCGGAGTAATTGCAAATGATAAATATTAATTGTAGTAAAAGAAATAAAAAAGCAGTGACACTAGCAGAGATTCTTCTTGCTTGCGTTCTGATGGCATTGGCTTTTCTACCCATTATGGGGTTAATGAGTTCTTCTATTAAGATAACCGAGCAAGACGAGAATACTCAAAGAGCTGTTAGGCTTTGTCAGGAAAAGCTAAACATTGTTATGCAAATGCCTTACGACACTTTTGGTAAAAGTATAACATCAAAAATGACATTGGATACTACTGATAAAAAAAATAAGGATATTGCCTTAGTTTTAGGTGAAGAAGTTTTTGATGGAATACCTTATAAATCTATTTTGACCATAGAACCTTATACTGTAATATACCATGTTCCTACTTGTGATTTTTCATTAAAAGGAGCGGATACTAAAAAAGCAGCACCTAATCCAGCTAATTGGGGCTGGACAGATTTAACATACACAGTTACAGGCAAAGTATTAAGATATTCAGTAACAGTTAAATGGAAAGATCATGGTAAGTCGAATGAAAAAGAATATACTCTGTCAACTTTAAAAGCAGATTTAAGGAAAAAGTAAAATGATTAAATCTAGAAATTTAAAAAAAGGTAGTGCAATAGCTTTTTGTCTAACTTTTGCAACTGTTTTACTTGTTATGGGAATGGCTTTTGCTCGTTTAACTATGAACAATAAAAAGCAAACAGTCCAAATTGATGAAAGAATTAAACTAGATTATCTGGCTCAAGGTATGACAGAATTGGCTATTTTAAAATTTCAGCTTTATCCAGCTGATTTTTATGCTTGTATCGAAGCATCGTCAAAATATAAAAAAGATGAATACTTAGAAAAATTTACAGTAAGGTCTGAAGAGTTTACTATTAGAAATGATAAAAATTCTTATTCTAGTTTTAATGATACTGGAATAAATCTACAAATAGCTAGTTTTACTATATTTACAGAAAATAAATGGAAAGATGAAGTTCTTTATGTTGAAGCTACCGCAAATTATACAGATCAATATGGAAAAATTATAAATAAAACAGTAAAACGTGTTGTTAATTTGGAACGTAAAAGCCATGAACCTTAAAGTATAATTCTTTATATATTTATTATTAAAATTTTGTTCTCAATGTGATACAAGGGGGATTTATGAAAAAAAATAATTTTGTATTTTTTCTTATTGTTATTTCGTTATTGATAGTTCCAACTTCTCTTTTTGCTCAAAGAGGAGGAGCCTACATAGGTAAAATTGATGTTAGAACTGTATTTTTATTACATCCATCTATGATTCAATATAATTTTGAAAAGCAAGCTTTTAAGATAACAAGAGATAAAGTTTCATTACAAAATTTTAAAAACGAAGAAAAAAATAATTCAAATGAAATTAATAAGCTTAATAATTTAATGAAGAGTATATCTGGTAAAATTCGTGAAGAAGAAAAGAAATATCAAAAAAAATTAGATAACCTAAATAAACAGTATCTAAGCAAAATAACAGAAGTTGCTACAGGTCAGGCAGCAATGAATAAGATGTCTTATAATATTGAAAGTGGGAAAGAAGAAGTTTCTCATAATGCAAAATTAACTGCTTTATATGCTCAATATTCTGATGCAGAAGAAAAATTATTAAAAATATCTCAGTTTGGATATAATGAAGCCTATACTACTTTAGAAGAAACTAATCAGCGTTTTGCTAATATTTTAAAAGAAATAAAAAGTTATACTCAACGAGCTGCCGATCAAAAAGGTATTTCAGTTGTATTAAATGCTAGTTATAAAAGAATTTTGGCTAAGGATAATGTTAGAACCAATAATAATTCTGGTTATGTTCCTGAAGATATGTCTTTTGGTTCTATATTTACAAGAGGGTTTCCGCAAGATTTAATAAAAGATGAAGAAGCTGTAAAGGGATTTTATACTAACGTTTATACTTTGACTCAAAATTGGTTAAATAACGGAGACTCTATTGTTAATAGACTTAAAAGTCCAATGCTTGAAAACGATATTTTCATTGGTGGCGTTGATTTAACAGGGGAAGTTTTGTCTGCATTATATAAAGCCTATAAACTTGACCCCAATATATCTAATACTGTAATAAAAAGTGCTTTAAGCTATTGAGCTGACAAAATAATAACTTAAACTAAATTAAAATTAGAAAATATCCGATACTTTTCAAAATTTGTAATTGTATTGGATATTTTTTTATGAAAAAAATAAACTTGATGGATATTTATAAGCTTACTTTTTCTGTTTCTGTTGCTTTTGCCATCATGTTAATAGGTTGTGGGGGAGGTGGAAATTCCGCTAGACAGACTTTGCCAGGTGAGAATCCAACAGGGCCCTATGTTATTACTGGTACTGGAACAGGAACGGTAACTAGCACAGGAACCAACACATATACCAATACAGATACAAATACTGGAACTGGAACAATTACAAAAACAGATACTAATACTGGAACTAGTACAGAAGCGAGAACTCCTGCTGAAATGTTGATTGATGGTTGGGGTGTAATGGGTGATGGAAATTTCGGTGGAAGTCTCTCATATTTCAGCTATGTACTGAATTTAAGTAATTCTAGTAAAGACGAAAGACAACAGGCTTTTAATGGCAGGGGTTGGGCTAGAGCTAAATACTATAATATTATTGAAGGTCTTGATGATTTTAAGTCATCTTATCAATTATCTGAAATTAATTCAAATGCTTATAAAGAATCTATACTTGGGTATGCTCTAGCATTAATTCAAGCTACAGGCGATTCTAATATAGATAGAGCTATAGTTCTATTAGCTGATGAGCTTAAGTTGTCTAACCCAAGTTTTGTGTTAAGTTATGAACATACTTGCATTGGTGTAACTTCTCCTGAAGCCCATGCCATGCTGGCTTATGCTTATTTTTGGAGAGGAAAAAATGAATTGGCAAAAGCTCAGATTATGCAGGCAAAAAAAGACGATTCCTCTTCTAATGGCATAGTTGCTCAAATTTATAGTACTTTAGAGTTATCTGGTTTATTTGATAATTAAAAAAACTGCTAATCAATATATTTGTTATAAGAAAAAACCGCCTAGATGTTTACACCTAGGCGGTTTAATTATAATACTAACTTATAAATCAATCAGTTGTTTCAGTATTTGTATTAGTGTCAGGATTATTCTTAGCTTCTTCTTCAGCTTTTTTCTTTAATTCTGCAGCTTTATTAGCTAATTCTTCAGCCTCTTTTGCTTTCTTTTCGGCTTTATCAGCTTTTTCGTCTGCCTTTTTCCATGCTTTGCCAGCTTCATCTTTAGCTTTTTTCAATTTACTATTTTCTTCTTTAGCTTCCTTGTAATCTTTTTCATATTTATTCTTTTTATTGCTTTTACCACCAGCAAATTCATAGGCAGTTTTTCTATTTTCATATATTGGGTGATATTTATTATAGGCATCTTCAGCTTCTTTCTTTTTGACTTCTAAATCGTTAGCTTTTTTTCTCAAATCTTCAGCTTTTTTCTTTAATTCTTCAGCTTTTTTTGCTAATTCATCAGCTTTTTCTATAAGTTCTTCTTCTTCCAATTCTTTTTCAAGTTTATCAGCTTCTTCAGCTGCTTCCTTAGCTATTTCTGCACCATCAATATCTTTTTGAATATCTTTCTTTTTCTTATCTAATCCCAATTTTTCAACATTAATCAAGAAAAGATTCTTACTCTTTAAACCTTTTTTGTGTTTAGCAGTCCATATTTTAGATTTGGAAGTAAATGGAGCATAAATATATTTGCCATCATATTCTAAGTCTTGTATCTGAGAAGGAATCTTTTTGTTTATTCTCTTTATAAGATTGAATCTCTTTTTGTTCTTTTTTGTATTTTTATTATTTGTATCATAAGCATCAACAGTGAATTTTTTATTATTTTGAGCTTTATAAGTTTTAGATTCTGCATTTTTAGGCATATAGTAGAAGATTAAATATGAATTTTTTGTTCCTTGGGTTTTTGATAGAACAAACATATCTTCACCAATCATTGCCATACCTTGCATTCGTTTTCTTATAGATATTACTGCATCTGGTTTTAGACGATTTTCACGGATTACTTTATTGTGGTAAACTGGATATGTATCTTTTGCTGTTGGACAACCGTTTTCATCAACATTATAACCAGATACCCATGAGTAACTTCTGCTACCAGGTATGTCGAATAATTTTTTGTGATGTTCTACAGGCTTTTTAGAATATTTGCTACTTGATTTTGGATTGTAATATTCACCAACCCATAATTTCTTACCATCAAAACTCAAGAAAGAACCTTTGGAATCAACTAAAAATAGCTGACTTCTGAAAAGTTTCTTACCTGGTAATGATTTTATAGAATCTGGTAAACCCTTTTCAGAAAGTTTTTCTTTGTTATTTTCATCTTTGATAGATTCTTTGATATCATCAATCTCATAACCGCGAAGTGCGAAAGCAGAAGAAACCCACAAATATTTACCAGCTACAGCTATACCACCGCAATGACCTCTAAATGGCAACAATTTATAAGCTTTATCAGATTTTTCATTAGCTTTTTCTTTATCTTGTTCTTTTTTGCTTTCGGCTGCTTCATCATTTTCGCCTTCATTAGCATCTTTTGTGTCAGCAGATACTGATGTGTCTGTATCATCTTTGGTATCTGATTCAGTTCCAGAACCAGTATCAGAGTTGGTATCGTCTGAAGTGTCTGTACTAGTATCAGTATTTGTTAAAGTACTAGTATCATCAAAAATATCATTAAGATAAACTTTACTAGAGGCTAGTCTACCTTTTTCTATAGCTTTCTTTACGCCTTCTTTTGTGTTTTTATAAAGAGCGAATCTTCTAATAGCTTTATTTTTTTCCTTGCTTTCTCTATCTATAACGATAATCTGAGAAGCAGTATTAGCAGTCTTTTTTAATTTTAAATTTGGGTAATAAGATAAAAGAATATATCTTGGTTCACCATTACTCATTTTCATATCATCGCCTGGTAAATATGCTATACCCTGAACTTGTATTTCTTTAGTTTCATGGCCTGGTATAAAGATTTTGGTGAATTTTTTTTCTTCATCTTTTTTCTTTTTATCTTTTTTAGTTGTATTTTTCTTATCTTCTTTTTTGTTAGAAGCATCGTTATTTTTTGCTTTTTTATTTAGATCAGCTTTTTTTGCAGCATCTTTGCCAGGTTTTTTCCCGGCGGCATAAATAGGGGCAACTGTTACAGATAAACATAACAGAGTTATAAGTAGCAGACAAAACTTTTTCATGCACTTACTCCTTAAAAAAATATAGATATTTAATTATACCACATTATAAGTTTTTGACAAGATAATTTAAGTTGAAGACAAACGAAAACAAATGAAAACAAATGAAAACAAACAAGTATTGTACAAACTTTTATTTATAATATTGTAAAATTGTAATTATTGTTATTATTCATTTATTGTCTGTTTTTTCTTACAAAAAGGCTTACTTGATACGTTTAAGTTCGTAATAACTGCCCTTTTGAATTTTCCATACACTCTAAGTATTGACCTTTATTTTTTTTAGTAGCATAATAACTTTTAAATTCAAGCTATTACGGAGTTTAATGTGACCTTATTTGCTGGCAAAACTTTAATGATTACAGGCGGAACAGGCTCTTTTGGAAACGCTGTTCTTAATAGATTTTTAAATAGCGATATAGGCGAAATTCGCATATTTTCAAGAGATGAAAAAAAACAAGACGATATGCGACATGAATTTCAGGTTAAAATGCCTGAATATGCCGAAAAAATCAGCTTTTATATAGGTGATGTACGTGACTTGCAATCAGTAAAAAATGCAATTCATGGCGTGAATTTTATTTTTCATGCTGCTGCTTTAAAACAGGTTCCATCTTGTGAATTTTTTCCAATAGAAGCAGTCAAAACAAATGTTTTAGGAACAGAAAATGTTCTTACTGCTGCAATTGAAGAAGGAGTAGAAACCGTAGTTTGCCTTTCCACAGATAAAGCCGCATATCCTGTAAATGCTATGGGAACCTCCAAAGCTATGATGGAAAAAGTTATTGTAGCAAAAAGCAGAACCACTAATAAAACCAAAATTTGTTGTACAAGATATGGCAATGTAATGTGTTCTAGAGGTTCTGTTATTCCTTTGTGGATAGACCAGATAAAAGCTGGAAATCCGATTACAATTACAGATGGCTCAATGACTAGATTTATTATGTCGTTGGAAGAAGCTGTCGATTTGGTTCTCTTTGCTTTTGAAAAAGGTAATTCTGGTGATATTCTTGTACAGAAAGCACCAGCTTGTACAATCAAAACCCAGGCTGAAGCAGTATGTGAATTATTTAACGCAGATAAAAAAGCAATTAGAGTTATTGGCATACGTCATGGGGAAAAAATGTATGAAACACTTTTGACCAATGAAGAATGTGCTCATGCTATTGATTTAGGCAATTTCTATCAAGTTCCCTGCGACAGAAGAGGGCTAAACTACGATAAATATTTTATTGAAGGTGACGCTAAACGCAATACTTTAACAGAATTTAATTCCAATACAACGAAGCTTTTGAATGTTGAAGAAGTTAAACAAAAACTCTTAGAACTTGATTACATCAGAAATGAGCTAAAAAAATGACAGAATTTAAAAACAACGGCAAATTAAAACTTTTGATAATTGTAGGAACTAGACCTGAAATAATCAGACTTTCAGCCGTTATAACCAAATGCCGAAAATATTTCGATGTTATTCTTGCTCATACAGGTCAAAACTACGATTATAACTTGAATGGTGTTTTCTTTAAAGATTTGAAACTAGCCGACCCAGAAGTTTATATGAACGCAGTAGGTAATACCCTTGGTGATACTATGGGCAATATCATTTCTGCTTCTTATAATCTTATGGTAGAAATAAAGCCAGAAGCAGTTTTAGTGCTAGGCGACACAAATTCTTGCCTTTCAGTTATTGGGGCAAAGCGTCTGCATATTCCTATTTTCCACATGGAAGCAGGCAACCGCTGTAAAGATGAATGTTTGCCAGAAGAAACAAATCGCAGAATTGTCGATATTATTTCTGATGTAAATATGGCTTATTCTGAACACGCAAGAAGATATTTAGCCGAATGTGGTTTGCCAAAAGAAAGAACTTATGTAACAGGTTCACCAATGGCAGAAGTTTTGAAGAATAATCTAGAAGAAATAAAAGCTTCAGATATTCACAAAAAACTTGGGTTAGAAAAAGGAAAATATATACTTCTTTCTGCTCATCGTGAAGAAAATATTGATACTGAAAAGAACTTTACAAGCCTATTCACAGCAATAAACAAAATGGCACAAAAGTATGATATGCCAATTTTGTATAGTTGTCACCCACGTTCACGAAAGCGATTGGAGTCTAGTGGTTTCAAACTAGATTCAAGAGTTATTCAGCATGAACCATTAGGATTTCATGACTATAACTGTTTACAGATGAATGCTTATTGTGTTGTTTCTGATTCTGGGACACTTCCAGAAGAATCAAGCTTTTTTACTTCTGTAGGTTGTCCATTCCCTGCTGTTTGTATAAGAACATCTACAGAACGCCCTGAAGCTTTGGATAAAGCTTGTTTTATTCTGTCTGGAATAGATGAAAAAGGTTTATTACAATCAGTAGATACAGCAGTAGAAATGAATAAAAATGGTGATTACGGAATACCTGTTCCTGATTACATAGAAGAAAATGTTAGTACAAAAGTTGTAAAAATAATTCAATCTTACGTTGGCGTAATAAACAAGATGGT
>CAJOQX010000285.1 GCA_905236865.1 Candidatus Rifleibacteriota bacterium | reverse complement strand
GCCCGAAAAAACGGTGAATACGTAGTTTATCTATCTGAAGGCGGTCAGGCAGTCGAACAGAAAGTAAAAGTTGGTTTATCAAACGATGAAATAACCGAAATTGTTGATAACAACGCTTTAAAAGACAGAAATATCGTCACAAAAGGCAATTTCTATCTAAACGATGGTGCCACAATAGTTGAAGTTGTTGAATGAACCAATAGCTGGCTTTCAGCCTCATACCACTCATCACCTAAACCAATCACACCGCTTGCGTAAGCAAGCTATAATGGCGACGTTGAATTCCAAAAAAATTATTCTAATAGCCAATCAATAATATTTTGTTTCAAAATACCGTTATAGTTGGCTGTTCCGAACAAATCATCCAAAGTCAATAAATACTTTGGATAATTGTCTTTTATTTGCATTAATGGAAAAAGTTCTCGTTGCAAAGTGCTTTCGTCTAATGTAGTTGCTGAAACTTGGTAATAAGAAATTTGCTGTTGTGAATCAATAGCGACAAAATCAATTTCCTTGTCGTCAAATTGACCAATATATACTTCATAACCGCGTCTAATAAGTTCAAGATAAACGATATTTTCTAGAATATGACCAATATCCGAAGAAGAAGTTTTCACAAATAAATTTCTTAAAGATAGGTCTACAGCATAATATTTGTTTCGTGTAGTAAGAAGTTTTCTGCCTTTAACATTATATCTAGATGCTTCATAAAAAAGCAAAGAATCTACAAGACCCCTGACATACTTATCTATAGTCTTTTGATTGCTTGGTTTATTTTGAGAAATTAGAGTATCGGAAACTTTCTTTGTGGAAACCCTGCTTCCTATGTTTGAAAGAAGATATTTTGATATATTTTCTAGAGTAGTAACATCAGATATTTTAAGTCTCGTGATTACATCTTTTAAAATGATTGTATTGTATATATCACGTAAATATTCAGTAATTTCCTTGTTTTTATTGATAAAATTCATAGCAAATGGAAATGAACTAGTTTGTAGATATAGATTGAATTTTTCTTTATCTGATTTATTTTCGTAATTTTTAGGCAGAGCGGAATAAAATTCTTTAAAACTCAATGGCAATATTTTTAATTCAACATATCTTCCTGAAAGCAATGTTGCTAATTCACCAGACATAAAATAAGCATTTGAACCAGTTAAATAAATATCACAGTTTTTATTTAGGAATAGGCTGTCTACTGCTTTTTCATAGTTTTTGACATTCTGTATTTCATCAAGGAATATATAGTTCTTTTTATTTTTGTTTAGCTTTGATTTTATATAATTGTAAAGATTTTTATAATCTGTTAATTCTTCAAATTCTATATCTTCAAAATTAATAGAAATAATCTGTTCTTCACTAATAACGTTTTTATACAGGTAATTTTGAAATATCTCAAATAAAGTTGACTTACCACTTCTGCGAACCCCAGAAATTACTTTAATTATTTGATGGTCTTTCCAACGTTTTAACCAATCTAGATAATTATTTCTATCAATCATTTTTTATTTCCTTATTATTTATATGTATATACGTTATTGCGAGCGTAGCGTAGCAATTCAGAAATTTGTAATTTTTTATTGCCGTAGTAATAATAATTATACTGATTTTAAGTATTAAAATACTTAAAATTTAGAAATTTGTCAATTTTAAGTATTGTATTGGATAAAAATTTTATCTTAAAACTCCATGTTATTGTATCAAATTTTGATATTTTAACAAAATCTGATACGATAACTTAGGTTTTAGGTAATAACGAAATATATTTTGATAGTTATTCTATTAAAGCTTGAGACTACTAGCTAAAAAGCTTCAAACTAGATAAAATAGAGAAGAGAAATTAGCCTTTATAGTAATCATTATGACTATATTCTTGCCATTTTAGATACATTTCTTGGTATCGTTCTTTTATAAACATCGGCTTGTTCAGCAATTTTTTCTATATCAATCATAAGCCAACTCAACTTTTTTTATTGGTTTAAGAAAATCTTCTGAATCAATATATAAATTTTTTAAAACAGGTCTTAAATCTATGTATTCTTCGATTAATTCATTGCTGTGGGTATATTTTGTCATAACAACAATATAGCCCATATCCCATTTTTTTATTTCCTCATATTTTTCTAAAGAATATGGGGCAATAAATTTTAAAGTTTCATCACCAAAACGAAAAACGGTATATCTACCTTCATTGGTTAAGTATGCTGTTG
>CAJOQX010000284.1 GCA_905236865.1 Candidatus Rifleibacteriota bacterium | reverse complement strand
CAGAACCTTCATTTCCATTTTGACCATCTGAAGCATTTCCGCCACCAGAACCTTCATTTCCATTTTGACCACCTGAAGCATTTCCGCTACCAGAACCATTTACTATACCACCATCGGTTTCAACAGGTATCACTTTATCGTTTATAACAACATTATCACCATCGATTTTAACAGGTATCACTTTATCATCTGTATTATTTTTTTCACCGCCATTGTCTGTAACTGCTGGTTTTACGTCAACTTGGTCAATTAACGTCTTTGGAGGAAAGAATGTTCTCAACAAAAGAAGAATTATTATAATAATAAGTAAAAGTATTGCTAGCCATGCTACCCATTGATATGAGCCTAAGCCAAGAAAAGCTACTTTTTTCTTTTCATTATCGTTTTCTTCTTCAGGTTCTTTTACTGGATTTTTTTCTGTTTTTTGTTTTTCTACAGGTGTTTTATTTTCAGTAGTTTCAACAGTCTTTTCTGGTTCAGAAAAAAGAGAAGAATCTGCAGTAGAAGCGACTACTGGTTCTTCTTCAGTAAGAAAACTTACTTGTTCATCACTGATAACTGGTTTTGGATCTACTCTTTTTATGTCATTTATAAAACTATCCCAATCAGAATAAATACCAGAACTTCCCATTAGACCATTTTCATCAACAAAACCCCATTGAACAATGACTGGCTTTCCTTTTACTACCCATATTTGGTTGACATCTGGTTTTTTAGCTATTATTTCCAAAAATTGTGCATAATCACGAGATTTTTTGTCTGTACTAGCTTTTTTTTCAGCAATATATCTATTTATTTTAAAAAATGCTTCAGATAAATACTTTTCAACATTCTGTTTTTCAGAATCAGATAGTTGAGAAATATGATTCGCATTATCGTTACCAGAACAAGTCCATTCTATTTCTGTAGCTCCAACAGCCATTGAGTCTACTTCTGGTTTCGCAAACAACTCGCAGAAAGCACCAGATGGTTCAATTTGCTTCAGAACAGACCTAAGATTTCCATAAAAATTATGAATATTTTGATTTCTAAATTGGCAAACTCTAAACCCCTGAGTTTTAGTTTTTATAATACTACTCATGAAAGAACCAGTCCTGTGTAGATAATACGATTAGTTCGGCTATCTGTAACAAGAAAACCGCGCATTTCTTTTACAACTAATCCGCTAGAAGAAGATCCTGTAACCCTTTCGTGGAAATTAGGTTTAAAAGGCTCTCCTTCCATTGGTATGAAATTGTAATATTCAGCAATTTCTGAAAGGTATTTGGCAACAGTTTTTAAAAGTTTCCTACGTTCTAAGAATTTTAGACCAGCAATATTTTCAAGGAATCTATCGCTTAAAGATTTTAAAACAAATAGTTTTTGTTCTGGTGTGCCATGTCTTATAAATCTTTTACAAGGGAAAATGCCAAGAATTGCCACAATAAGAGTTTTAGAGATATTTCCTTCTGTCTTAGAAAGAATATCTTTGAAAAGTTTTAAATAATCCGCTTCTGTAGAATCATAGTTTTTGCAACTATCTAACAATTCATTAAAATTAGATTTTTCTATTTTATTTGAAGAATTATTATTATTAGCGAAAAATAATCCTGATGGTTCAGGTTTATTTGCGGACTCTTCACCAAATAAATTGTTAGGAATATGTTTAACAACTTTTTCTTCACTTTGAAACAAGCTATTTGCAATAGGTTTAGACTTTATTTCAATACTTTCAGAGGGAAGAATCACATTTTTGTTAGAATATTCTGCAATCATTTTTCTAACAATAACTAATTCCTCATTAGTTAAAGGAGAAACAGGATTATATTCGTTTGTTTCTGGTGGAAATTCTAGTAATTCATCGTCCATATTTTTTACCTCTGTTAAAGTTCGAAACAGCCAGTATCTATCCAATACTGCTCAGAAACCATAGTCTTGAGTTTTAGGGAAATAGCGTTTTTATCTGCTTTTCTATTGTTTTCATCAAACAAATCTGTGATTCTTACCATTTCTCGGTCGTTCGTATCTTGAGCTAGCATTACTGTGAAAGGTCCTTCACTTCTGACTTTGCTTGAATCAATTTGTATTTCCCATAAAGGATTAACCATACAAAGCTTTGAATCAACTCTTCTAACCCCAAGAGTAGCTAATTTTGAAATAGACAGTTTCCCCACATTGGCATCTGTTGGAAACATTTCTTTATCCATTATGAGTGTATCTTTAACGAAAGTGCCAATAAAACACTCTCTTTGCTTAATCATAGTATTATCAGATGTAATAGTTACAGCATCTAATTTCTTTAAATTTTCAGCATAAAGCCATATTGTTGCTCCAACAACACAGGTTGTCTTAGGATCGGCAATTCCTCCACCTTTTTGAGAGAATGGATACCAACTTCCAACAGGAAAGCCTTTCAAACATACTATTCCTGACGGTTTGACAGGCATATATCTAAGTAGGATTTCCCTTATAACAGGCAAAGATGAAGGTTTTCCTCCAAGAATCAAAACATCACAGCTAAACTGAGAAATAACTTCAGAGAAAATGCGTAAAACATTATCCATAACATTGTTTATTACAGAATTAGTGACATTTTTGGAAATTCTCCAAGGAATTTCTGCTAAAGTCATATCTACGCCGAACTCGCTTTTCATTTGTTCTGTAAAAAAGTCTAAAACATTGGAACTAGGCATTCTGTCAGGGAAAAACTGATCAAAATCAAGTTCAATATTAGGATCTTCCAAATCCATTTCTATAAATTCAAGATACCTAAGTGACATTGGTATCCATATTTGTCGGCACATTTCAGCTTTCATATCTATGAAACGCTTATCTTTTCCGCCATGTCCCTGACCAAAGAATATTCTGAAATCTTCCCAATTTATATCAGGATTTTTGTCTCTAGCCCAAGTAAAAATCTTTTTGAGAATAATCTTCTCAATAATACGTTTGGTGATTTCATCACCAGCGATAGAAAAACCTTCAGAAAATAGCTGCTTTTGAACAACAGAACCGTGAGCACTTCCGTTACAATATTCAGCTATCATCAAATCGCTTGTTCCGCCGCCTATGTCGATACTTGCGACTCTAAGCAAAGAAGCCTCAACTCCAAATTCTCTCATTCGTTTTCTACCTAATGATTCGATAGTAGCTTTTGAATCACCCATAAAATGATTAACTATTTCACCATAAAGATAAGTCAACTGAATAGCAGAAGCTTCATCTAAATCTATGTAAACTTTTG
>CAJOQX010000283.1 GCA_905236865.1 Candidatus Rifleibacteriota bacterium | reverse complement strand
TTAATTGCTAATTAGTTTAAAAACCTCTCTGTCGCTTTCAGCGACATCTCTCCTTATAAAGGAGAGCATAGTTTGGCAAAGAACAGGGTTTACTCTGGTTAGGTCACCCCCTCCTCTGAGGCTGTCTAAAAACTAGATTCTGACTCCATAATTAGTTTATTCTAATTATTTTAAAATCCCCCTTAATCCCCCTTTACGAAAGGGGGCGAGGACATTAGTCCACACACTGAATTTTTAACAAATTCTTAGTTTTTAGACAGCCTTCTAGTAGAGGCTTTAGGACAACTTACCACCAATCACATACCACTTATCACGAGAGGCATAGCCTCTCTGTTCTCTACAGGCAACGGCAGAGACCGTCACTCATATTGAGTTACCAATAGTTTTATATGTAAACTATATTAATAATATAATATTTTTAATTTATATTATGTTTTTAGAATGAACATATAAAATTATTGCAAATTAATATAATTATAAGTTTAAAATAAGTCAACTAAAAAATAAAAACAGTGCTGTGCAGTTGAGAGATGACAATTGAGATATAAGACCAAAACTTGAGATATAAGATAAAAGAAAAGTAATTATTGTAGTTAGTTTTTATAGTTTTTATTGTCGCTAGCGTAAATTATTGATATAACCATTATTCTGAGGCTTCGGTGAAACTGTGACATTCATAAGATCAAATCACATATAGCATTACATAGAGGTTGAGGCTAAAGCCTCGGTGGGATGATTGCTGCCGCAATCTGTGGGACAGTAAATCAGTGGGAATTGTTAGAATTGTTCGAAGAGTTGGAAGTGTTATAGGTTGGAAGTGTTTAAAATGTAACAAATTATTTAACTTCTATAGTAATGACGTATTACTTGTGGTTTTGCAATGACATATATTAAATACTGATTAATAATGCAAATTTTTTCGCACGTAATTTCACGCGAAAACGTTTTCGATTGATTTTTCGATTGAAAAAAATTTAAATTATCATCTCTTAATTCTCAATTTTTTAGGTGTTCGATTACACAAGAGTGCTTTTTTGTTTCTTTATCGTAGTTAATAGAAACTAGAACTATATTGTTTAGATAATCTTTGAGCTTACCTTGGTAGCGTCTTTCTTTAATCTGTTTAATGCCTGTTTCAGCGTCTTTGTCTACTTTTAATTCAATAATCATAGCTGGCTTGTCGCAGAATTTGCTTGGAATAAGCGTTAAATCAGCAAAACCTTTGCCTGTTGGGAACTCACGAACCATTATATAATCGCATCTGGCATAATAATAAGCAATATTAATGGCACAGCCTAGAGATTCTTCGTTGTTATAACTTAAGATAGAAGTTTCGTCTTCGTGTGCTATTTCCAAGGTTTCAGCTACTAATTCTGCATCGCCATTTATTGTTGCTTCAATTAAAACCTCTGAACGTTTCAAAACCTCTGATATTTTACTATTTTTATAACTGTCTCTTATTGCAACACCAAACTCTTCAGCTATTTCTTTGTTAGGTATATAAACTTTTCTATTTCTGGAATCATAAGCAAGATAGCCAAGATGGACAAGAAGAGTGAAAACATCATCATTATTTTTAATACTGGTCATATCATTCTCAAAACCAGAAGGATTTATCGTTATTCTTTTCCCTGATAATAAAGATATTACTTCATCTCTTAAGCCATTAAAGTTATGATTTATAGCATTTTTTATGCTTTCATATGTACCTGTCTGGGTCCAGTAACTGGCAAATTCGCCGTTAAAGATAGCGGTAACGACAGAATTTGGAGAGTATACAGATTTTAAGTTGCTGAATGAGTAACCGTCATACCAAAACTTCATCTCATCAAAATCCATATTGTATTTATCGCACAAAACTTTTACTTCTTCTTCTGTAAAACCTACAAATTCAGCCAGCTTAAAAGGTTTAATCATCGTAAATTCTTTGAAATTATTCATTGTGGACTGAACATCATATTGTTTTATAGGAAGTATGCCTGTCATATAAGCAAGTTTAATAAACAAATCCGATTCTGAACTTTTATACATAGCCCTTAAAAAATTCAGATAATCTTCTATTAGTTGTGAGTTATTTTTTTCCTCCCTGAAAAAACAGTCCCATTCATCTGTAATAACAATAAACTGAGTATCTGTCTTGGAATAGATATTCATAAGCACTTTGGGTAGATAATAATCTGTTTCATTAACACAATTAGGAAATACAGTTCTTAATTCTTCTATCACAGATTTTTGAATATATCCTAGTATATCTTGTTTTTGTGCTTTGGCATCCACTCTCATTTTCTGAATATCTATCATAATAACGTAATTCTTGTTTAGCTCGTTTTTAAAATCAGGTGTTTTGGCTATTTTGAGGTTGAAAAAAAGCTCTTTTGAGTCACAGCCACAGCTATAATAAGCGGCAAGCATTTCAGCAGCCATAGATTTACCAAAACGTCTGGGTCTGGTAACGCAAATATACTTTTGTTTTGTATTTATAATTGAATTGGTAAAATCTATTAACAAAGTTTTATCTACGTATATTTGAGAACGTAAAGCTGTTTTAAATGCTTCATTATTTGGATTTACATATATTCCCATTGTTTCACCCCAAAGAAATGCTTTGAATATTATAACATATTTGGGAAAATAAAAAATATAAGTTCTTTAAGAAGTGGGTGAGAAACTGCAATTTCTTTTTAAACCAACAAGAAAACACAAATATGGAATTCTTTCTATGATAAGACAAGTAAGAATAGATAAACAAATATTTATAACAGCGATAACAAAAGCTAAACTAATATTGATAGTTGTAAATATTGTTATTATCTTATAAAGAAAATCTACAGTATAAAAGAACATGACAGTAAATGAAATGGTTTTTCATGGTATTTATTTAATTATAAAAATTTTCTTCAAAATAATATTCTTGTTCTACATCATTTCTATCCATTATTGAATAATATATTTTTAATAATTCAAGCAATCTTGAACATGTTGTGTCTATCTCAATCTTTAAACCAGTAGAATTTGCGTGTTTGAGATTTTTACGAACTTTATGCTCAAAATCCATGAGCATTTTTTCTATAGGTTTATCAAGACTTCTAACAATATTATTAGTTCTAGGAGT
>CAJOQX010000282.1 GCA_905236865.1 Candidatus Rifleibacteriota bacterium | reverse complement strand
TTTTTTCAGAATCTGATTAAGTGTCTTCAAAGAATAGCTAGTTCTGGTTTCACAAAAAACATCAGAAAAATCATAAAGATATATCCAGGCAACTAACTCATATTTGTCTGTAAAATGGTAATAAAAGGTCTGAGGTGCAGCATTGCAGCTTTTGCATAAATCAACGATTCTAACTTTTTCAAAAGATATATTCTTAAGCATTTCTTCTAAATGCTCACGAAACATTAGTTTTGTTCGGTCTTTCATTTGCTGCTTCTGATAAAACTCAGAAACACATGAATGTAAAGACTTTAGGACAAGATTTAAATGAAATAATCGAATACCTTGATTTAAAAGATGTTAGTGTTATAGGTCATTCAATGGGAGCTGCCTATTCTTTGGTATATCGCAGATACCGAAAACAAGACTTTACGATATGGTGAACTTGAAAGAAAAGTTGTTGGAATTACCGCCACAATGCTAACAAAATGCTTGAGAGAGCTTGAAAAAGATAAAATTATATCTAGAAAACAGTATAATACTATTCCTCCTACTGTAGAATACTCTTTAACCAACAAGGGGAAAAGCTTGATTCCAGCATTGGAATCTGTTTATGAATGGGCTGAGAAACAAATGAAAAAATGAAAAAGTTCCATATTTTACATAGACAAACTTGAGGTGGTTATGCAGGGTTCTTCATTTATGCTTCCAATAGCTTTAATTTCTTCTTTTTATCAGTTATTCTGAAGATCCTGATTTTGTTATTTGAGTTTCACTGCAATAATGTTATAATATAATTATCAGAGGGTATTTTTATGGCAAAAGTAACAGAAAGAAAGCTTGTTTCGTTTGACTGGGCGGTAAAAAAGCTGCTTAGAAGCAAGGCTAATTTTGAAGTTCTTGAAGGTTTTCTTTCAGAACTGCTTTTTGACGACATAAAAATACTCGAAGTTCTTGAAAGCGAAAGTAATAAAGAATCAGATGACGACAAATATAATCGAGTCGATATAAAAGTTAAAAATGCTAAGGGTGAAATCCTAATCATTGAGATTCAGGCAAACAACGAATGGAATTTCTTTCACAGAGTGCTTTATGCCACTTCAAAAACAATATGCGAGCATCTTGACGAGGGCGATGACTATTCTAAAGTAGTCAAAGTAATCTCTATAAATATTCTGTATTTTGATTTAGGCGAAGGGAATGACTATATATACAAAGGGAAAACCCAATTCAGAAGTTTTCATGATAACGAAGAATTACTAAAGCTTAATAAAAAGCAGATGGAAAAATTCAATAAGGTATATCCAGGAGAAATTTATCCGGAATACTACATTATTAAGGTCAACAACTTTAATGATGTAGCCAAAAGCACCTTAGATGAATGGATATACCTTTTTAAAAATTCAGCTATTAAATCAAGTTTTAAAGCTAAGGGCATCAAGAAAGCCAGCAAAGTTCTTGATAAATTGAAGATGTCCAAGGAAGAACGTCTTGCTTACGAAGATTATATATATCATAAAAGAGCAGCAAAGGGAGATTTTGAAACTGCTTTTGAAGAAGGAAAAGACGAAGAACGCAAAATTCAGGAAGCCAAAATAAAGCAACTTGAAGATAAACATTCTAAAGAGCTTAAAAAGAAAGACAATAAACTCAAAGAAAAAGATAACAAGCTTCGAGAAATGGCTAAACTTTTGTTAGAAAATGGCTTAACAAAAGAGCAGGTATTTGAAAAAACAGGTATTAAATTGTAAGTTAAGTGCCTCTGAAAGAGGCGTGGCAATCTGTTTTTTTAGAGAGCAGAGATAAGAGATTAGAGATGAGAGGATTGTTTGGTTCTCGAGCAAGCGAAAGCTCGAAATAAACCGATAAATTGCCACAACAAAAACAATAACTACTAATTACAATAACTACAAGCAAATACGAAGAATTTACTTCATACAAAGTAATCTTGCATCACCATAAAACAGATGCTGCCCCACGATAGAGGCTGTCTAAAAACTAGCTTTTTACTCTAAAATTAGTTTTGTCTAATTATTTTAAAATCCCCCTTTATCCCCCTTTACGAAAGGGGGCGAGGATATTGCTCTGTACACTGAATTTTTAACAAATTCTTAGTTTTTAGACAG